>CAZRNJ010000127.1:0-7379 GCA_964601385.1 uncultured Bacteroidales bacterium
AATAATTCTTTCAGGTTTTTGATCATGAATTTTTTAGTGTCAGGCCCGCCGAATTGGTCCTGATAACCATCTGAAAAAGTATATAAACAATCGCCCGGCTCAACATTAATTAAATTATTCGTGAATGGCTCTTTGGCTTTGATGTGTATCCCCACCGGCATTTTATCTGCTTTGTATGGGATTACTTCACCCTTGCGAACCAAAATGAGCGGATTATTTGCTCCCGCATATTCAACTATCATTTTTTCCTTGTCGAAAATGTATAATGCCATATCCATACCATCCTGGCTTTCGCCGATTTTTCCCGTTTGGTGCAGAGAGTCAATAATTTTTTGCCGCATGGTATTTAGAATTATGTCAGCGTGCAGTTCTTCCAGTCCGGCAACAATTTCGTTAAGGAAGGTTACGCCCAGCATACTCATGAATGCACCCGGAACGCCATGTCCTGTGCAGTCGGCCGCTACTACAATGGCGCGGTTATGATGGCGTGCAATCCAGTAAAAATCACCGCTGACAATATCGCGGGGACGCCACAGGATAAATCGTTCGGGTATGAGCTGATCAATGGGCTCACCCGGAGGGATAATGGCTCTTTGTATGCGTTGTGCATAATGAATACTGTCCTTGATCTCCTTGTGCTGTTTGCTGATCAGGTCGTTCTGTTCTTCAAGCAGATTATTCTGTTTTTTGATCTGGCTGTTTTGCCTGAATACCAGTACAAGAAAACCGGCAATAATCAGCAGGATCAGAACCACCGCATACAGAATAAATTTCTGTTGCCTGATAATTTTGCTGTTCAGCGTGTCTTTTTCTGCTGCCTGCTTCAGCGCAAGATCTTTCTTCTCTGTATCGTATTTGGTTTGCAGTTCCGACATGGTTTTATAGTTCTCTTCATTGAAAATCGAATCGCGAACGGAGATAAATGACTTGTACGTTTTAAGGGAATTCTTATAATCACCCATTAATTCATATACTTCAGAAATGTTTTCGTATGCCGATTTGCATATCTCTTTAAATTTAATCTTCTTGCCAATATCCAGCGACTGATAAAGATAGTCGAGTGATTCGTTATATTGTCCCTGCTTCATGTATGCAACTCCGATCTGGAAAAGATTTAAACCAATCTCATACTGGTTATTCAAGCTCTTTGCCAGTTCAAGTCCTTCCTGAAACTGCTGAAGCGCTTTGCTGTAGTTGCCTTTGGTGAAATAGATTCTTCCGATGTTGTTCAGTATACTGGCTATCCCCGGTTTGTTGTTTATCTTTTTATAATGCGTTAGTGCCCTTGAATAATAATTATAGGATGTATCGAACCCGTTCAGGTATTTTGTTTTTTTCTGTTTTAAAATTGAGTCGTTCCATTGTATCCCGTAGATTGATTTTAAACGGGCTTCCTGTATCTTAAATAATACTGTTCCAAGATTATTCAACGAACCGGCAATGTCAAGATCATTTCCCAGCTCTTCACGCACTTTTAATGCCCGGAGGTGAAAATCCCGTGCTTTATTATAGTTCTCAAGGTTGCTTTCGTTTAATTCACCCTTTACCATGTTCTCCATAATCAGCCCGATATTGTTCAGGCAACTCGCTATTCCTTGCTTATAACCGATCTGTTCGAATATTTTTGATGCCCTTTGGTAGTAGTCAATCGCATCGTCGTATTTGCTCCAGCGCCAGTAAACATTTCCGATATTGTTCAGCGTTATACCCTGTCCGCGTTTATCACCGGTTTCTTCTTTTATCTTGCTGGTCAGATGATAATAGGCAATAGCGCTGTCATACTTGTCGTTATTGAAAAACATCACCCCTATACTGTTATAACATTTTCCTATCCCCGACTTATCATTGAGAATAATATTTATTTGTAAGGCCTGCCTGTAATACTTAAATGCTGTATCGAGCATTGATTTTTTATTGTAAATATTGCCCAGATTATATAGCGAATTTGCAAGCTCCTTGTTATTTCTGATTTTCCCGGCAACAGTCAGCGCTTTTCTCAGGTATATATGCGCCGAGTCATATTCAGCCAAATAGTACATACTTAGTCCCAAACTATTGAGTACTTCGGCCAGTCCGTTTTCATCATTAATGGCTTGACGTATTTTGTATGATCTCCGGAAGTATTCCAATGCCTTGGCATCTTCATAGTGCATATTATAGGTAACACCGCCGCGGTAGAAAGCATTGCCTTCACCTTTCTTATCTTTCAACTCCCTCGATAGCGAAATGGCATTATCAATATAGTCAAGCGCCTTATGAAGATCGGCGGCTGAATATTCGTTTGCCAGTGCAATATAGGTATTTACTTTTTCTTTTTTCGGTTGGGTTTGCAATAACCGGTTTAAACTGTCAATGCGGATCGAATCCTGTGCGAAAAGTGCAATAGTTACCCACAGTACAATACAGAATACAATAGCTCTTTTTTTATGCATCTGTTGTATTAATTATCAGGTTAAAGATAGAAAGGATTCTTTGAATAACATAAATTTTTATGGATTTAATGGTTTAATTTCATTTATTCGTCAGTATTGTTTAATACCTGTTTGATTAAGGTGAAAAATGCTCATCGGATTTTATATTAAAGTTCAATTATATTTTACTAGGTCATTAATCGAATTATTCTGATGGTATCAGGATTAAATTATACATCAATCGAATCATTTTTAATCAATTTTGTTTTTTTTAGGTATAGAATGAATAATCTGTTATTTTTGTAAAAAAAGCCCATGAAACCAACACTGACACAACGCATTATTGGACGTATCAAGCATTTTGTTTGGGAGATACCGCTGAATCAACTGTCGCCGCATAAGTCGTTTGTTATCCGTCAGATCCGGATATTTGCGATCTCCGGAAAGGGATTTGCCGAAAATAATGTTCAGCTTCGTGCAACCGCGCTGACACTTTATTCATTGCTCTCTATTGTGCCTATTCTCGCCGTTGGCTTTGGCATTGCCAAGGGCTTCGGCTTTGAAGAAAAACTGAATGATCAGATTCGCACCATGTTTGCTGCCGATAATCAGAAAGCAGTGCTCGAATGGGCGATACAGTTTGCCAATAATATGTTAAAGAATGCCAGTGGCGGCATTATTGCAGGTATTGGTATTGCTTTGCTTTTCTGGTCGGTTATTAAAGTGATGGGGAACATCGAGAGTTCAATGAACTATATCTGGCAGATACGTAAGCCGCGCAGCTTCTTCCGTAAGGTTAGCGATTATATTTCTATTATACTGTTTTCACCCCTTGTGATTCTCATTTCGTCGGGAGTAACGGTGTTTATCGAAGCGGCGGTGGAAGAGATGGCTGTGCTTTCATACCTGACTTCCTTTTTCTTGTATGTGTTACCTTATTTATTAGTGTGGTTATCGTTTACGTTAGTTTATATTATTATGCCTAACACCAAAGTGTTTTTCCGTTCTGCCTTGCTGGGAGGTATTATTGCCGGTTCGGTATTTCAGGTGGTGCAGTGGGGATATATCAATTTTCAACATCTGTTGTCGAGCTATGGCGCTATTTATGGTAGTTTTGCCGCGCTTCCGCTTTTTATTATCTGGTTACAACTGAGTTGGCAGATATTGTTGTTTGGCGCTCTGGTGGCCTATGCTGATCAAAACGTTGAGAAGTTTGAGTTCGAATCTGAATCTCTTCGTGTGAGTCATGATTATCGCCGCGTTCTGTCTTTACTCATTGTTCATCGTGTAGTGAACCGGTTTGTTGAGGGTGAAAAAGCTTTGTCGTCAGGGGAAATTGCCCGCCAGCTAAGTATGCCGGTGCGCATTGTCCGGGATATCTTGTTTGACCTGACAGAGTGCGGGATCTTTACCGAATTGGCAGCCGACAACGAGAATGAGCGTGGCTATCAGCCAGCGATTGACACCAAAAAAATTACAATGGGTTTCGTTATTGAGCGGCTCGAAAAGCACGGACTGAATACGTTGCCCGTGGCGCCTTTAAAAGAATTAAAACGTATCACAGAGCTGAACGACCGGTTGTGGCGCGATATAGACGATTCACCCGCCAATAAGCTCTTGCGGGATATTTAATCCGCTTATTTTGGAGTTTGTTTTTGAATATATTTTTATTAGTTTTGTAGAGATACGATGGATAACAATGAATCAGAATCTGCATCATCATATATGCCATGAATTGGATTAATAAGCGGAAATCTGCATTAAATCATTCAAAAGGTTTGCAGTTGCTGCAGGCCTTTTTTTGTTGGTACAAGATAGAAATAGCATATCTTTACATTATTTTAATATGAATAAATTAAGAATAGCCATACAAAAATCGGGACGGCTCAGCGACGAAACGCTCAAACTGATGAGTGAAGCGGGTGTTGCTGTGAATACAGGGCAGGGAAAGCTGGTGGCTTCCTGTTCATCTTTTCCGCTTGAAGCGCTCTTTTTACGCGATGATGATATTCCTGCTTATGTGAACGACGGTGTGGCAGACATTGGAATAGTAGGCGAAAACGGAGTTAAGGAAAGCGGGCTTAACCTGCGTATTGCTGAAAAACTTGGCTTCTCGTCTTGCCGACTGTCACTTGCCGTACCGAAGAATATTGATTATCCGGGCCTTTCGTATTTCAACGGCAAACGGATTGCTACTTCTTATCCGGTTATTCTTAAAGAATTTCTGACGAAACATAAAATTACAGCCGAAATTCATTCAATCAGCGGATCGGTGGAGATAGCACCCGGTATTGGACTCGCCGAGGGGATTTTTGATATCGTGAGTTCAGGCAGCACACTAATTAGTAACGGGCTGAAAGAGGTGGAAACAGTGATGCGCTCCGAGGCCGTTCTGGTTGTTTCTCCTGCACTCGATAATATAAGAATTGCCCTCCTTGATAAGCTGCTGTTCCGTTTCAGGGCTGTACAAAAAGCACAGAATAGTAAATATATCCTGTTAAATGCTCCGGATGATAAACTGAAGGATATTATCGCTCTAATCCCCGGAATGAAGAGCCCGACTATTATGCCCCTGGCAATTAAGGGTTGGAGCTCTTTACATTCGGTGGTGAATGAAAATGATTTCTGGGAAGTCATTGACCGGATCAAGGAACTGGGCGCACAGGGAATATTGGTTATACCGATTGAAAAAATGATAGTTTAATTATAGATCTGCTATGATTTTGAAAATAGTTAATCAGCCCGTCGAAAAACAATGGCCTTTATTACTGAAACGGCCTGTAGTGGATATGCGCAGATTATATCCACGGGTTGAGCGTATCCTCAATGATGTGCGCAGGGCAGGCGACAGCGCATTGCGGAAATATACCTTGCAGTATGATAAGGCAAGCATTAATAAACTTAACGTTTCCGCGTCAGAAATGGTTGCTGCTCATTCGAAGGTGGATGGTGAGCTGAAAAAGGCGATAACGCTTGCTGCTGCCAATATCCGTAAATTTCACGCAGCGCAGAAACAAAAGACGCTTGTTGTTCCTGTAGCACCTGGAATTTGTTGCTGGCAGCGGTCGGTTGCAATTGAGAAAGTCGGTTTGTATATTCCGGGCGGCACAGCTCCGCTGTTCTCCACCGTTCTGATGCTGGCCATTCCGGCGCAGATTGCAGGATGCAGGGAAATAATCCTCTGTACCCCGCCGCAGTCCGATGGTACTGTGCATCCTGCTATTTTATATTGTGCAGCGATAACAGGAGTAACCAGCGTGTTTTGTGTCGGGGGCGTTCAGGCCATCGGGGCTATGGCGTATGGTACGCAGAGCATACCGCGGGTGAATAAAATATTCGGACCCGGTAATCAGTATGTTACTGCGGCCAAGCAACTGGTCAGCCGTTCGGATGTAGCTATTGATATGCCTGCTGGCCCTTCTGAAGTAGCGGTTATGGCCGATCGTTCGGCTGTCCCGGCTTTTATTGCCGCCGATTTGTTGTCACAGGCCGAACATGGCGGTGACAGCCAGGTGCTGCTGGTAACCGACCGTTTAAGTATTGCACAAAGGGTTGATGCCGAAGTACAGAAACAATTACAGTCCTTGCCCCGTAAAAAATTTGCATTACAGGCACTCCGTAACAGCAAGGTGATTGTATTAAAAGATACTGATCAGATGATCAGATTAATCAATATGTATGCACCCGAACATCTGATCATTTCAATGCGAAATAGTCGTCAGGTGGCCAATTCCATTGTGAATGCCGGCTCGGTGTTTGTCGGAAATTATACTCCGGAGAGTTTGGGTGACTATTTATCCGGAACCAATCATACGCTCCCAACATACGGATGGGCTGTGGCATACAATGGCGTGAACCTCGACAGCTTTGTGCGTAAAATAACCATTCAGGAGTCGTCAGCCGAAGCGCTGGCCAAACTCGGCGGTGCAGTGGAAATCATGGCGCTTGCCGAAAATCTCGATGCCCATGCCAATGCTGTGACTGTACGAATGGCGCAGTGGCGAAGAAATAATAAAACACAGAAGACAAAAAAGGAAAAGCAATGAAACAATTGTCCGACCTGGTACGAAAAAATATTCTTGAACTGAAGCCCTATTCATCAGCGCGCGATGAATATCCCGCACGCTCCGAGGCAACGTATATGGATGCCAACGAAAATCCGTATAACTATCCATATAACCGTTATCCTGATCCGTTACAGATTGACCTCAAAGTGAAAATAGCAGCGATAAAAAAAATTGCGCCTGGTATGCTTTTTCTTGGCAATGGCAGTGATGAGGCCATTGATCTGCTTATTCGCATTTTTTGCGAGCCGCGTACCGATAACCTGATTATTATTAACCCAACCTATGGGATGTACAAGGTGTGTGCCGATGTGAATGATGTTGAAACACGGTTTGTCAGTTTATCCGGCGATTTTCAGCCCGATGTTCCGGCTATTATCTCTGCTGCCGATAATCATTCGAAGCTGTTATTTTTGTGCTCGCCGAATAATCCTACAGCCAACTCCATCCGGCGGGAGATTATTCTTGATTGTTTAAACCGTTTTCAGGGTATCGTTGTACTGGATGAGGCCTATATTGATTTTTCTGCATCGCCCGGTTTTGTTGGCGAATTGGAGAAACATCCTAATCTTGTTATTTTGCAAACGTTTTCCAAAGCGTGGGGAATGGCGGGAATACGGTTGGGTATGGCTATGGCTGCTCAGCCGATTATTGATTTGATGAACAAAGTAAAATACCCATATAACGTCAGTTTTATCACTCAAAAAATCGCATCCCAATCGTTGGATAACCTAAAGCGTAAAGAAAAATGGGTAAACCGTATTTTGGATGAAAGAACGCGGCTGATGGATGCTCTGCGCAATTTATCGTTTACACAGAAGGTATATCCTTCAGATGCTAATTTTTTTCTTGTCCGTGTGAATAATCCCCGGTCTGTTTATGATGCGCTGGTCAGGGAGGGAAT
>CAZRNJ010000128.1:0-7362 GCA_964601385.1 uncultured Bacteroidales bacterium
AATCAATAACTTCCCTGTTATACCTGCAAATAGTATCAGAGAGTCCATGACATGTATCGCTTGCAAAATCTGAATACGCGGCATATACGGTCTGCTCATCAAGTTCGAAATCGGAATATTCAAATGAAGAACTGTCTGTCTGCAATGCGGTTTGTGAATGATGCGGCGTTCTGATAAAAATGGTTAATGCTGCTGCAAGGATGATTAAAAAGGTTAAGCTATAAAGAAGAACTGCCCTGTAACGAACAAAAAAACTCTGCTCTAAACGATTTACTTCTCTCTTCGCTATCATTTCCTGAACACGCGGCAATAATGAATCAAAATAACCATCCGGTGTTACGAAACAATTCTTTTTATCATGTTCCAAAAGTTTTGGGGCTATATTTTTAATTTCGTCCATATTATTTTTATGTAGTGGTTTGACAAACGTAAACTACAAAGGTTTAATCACCCGACAAATATTTTTCTATTTTTTTAAGAGCATGATGAAAGGATGCTTTAAGCGCTCCCTCTGAAGTATTTAAAATCTCCGACATCTCCTCGTAACTAATCTCATCATAATAGCGCATATTAAATACAATTCTTTGTTTCTCAGGTAATTGCAGAATAGCTTTCTGAAGTTTTCTTTCTATTTCATCACCTGTAAAATATTCATCGGTGCGTAAATTATTAACTAATTGTCGTTCAACATTTACCAAAGGAATAATATATTTATTCCGTTTCTTTTTTAAAAAAGTCAATGATTCATTGGTAACAATCCTGTAAAGCCAGGTAAACAATTTTGATTCTTCCCTGAAAGTATCCAGTGATTCCCACACCTTAATCAATGAATTTTGCAGAACATCATCGGCATCATCATGACTGATAACCATACGACGAATTTGCCAATAAAGTTGAGTTTTATACTTCTCAACAATAAGGTTAAATGCATAATTTTTATTACCATCCCTGTAAATTTTTAACAGGTCGGCATCATTCATCAGAGCCATAATTTTTCTATCTAATTAAGTTTAATTGATTCTGCAGATCCCGACCGGATGGTAAAGGGTTTAGATACCGAATAAAATGTTTGCCTCGCATTTTTAGGTCTGAATACAAGGACATAATTTCCGGGCAATAAAGTTACTGATTCGGAAGTAGCATCAGGGTTCGTATTATAAACCCACTTCAGTGCAGAGCCATCTTTCACATAAATACTGCCCACGCCAGGCGATGCAGTAAGAATATTAACAATTCCCGGTAATGGAATCTCAATAGTTGTAGTATGGCTCTGCCGGATTTCAACATCTTTCAATATCAAAGGAGGCAATACCGGAATTTCAATATCATATTTACCGGTAAGATAACGTTCGACCTGGTTCAATTCCTGAAAATTCAATGTTTCACTTTTGCCCGACTGACGGACAGCAAACTTTATTCCACGGTACTGGTTTCCTGCAGTTGTTTTAGCAATCAGCATACCCTGTGGCGTTTTAGCGGCAATAAGCGTATGTTTACCACTTTCAACCCTTATATCATCAACTTCCACCGGCGGAATTGTATTAACCCGCAACCGGTAGCGAACCAGCGGATCAAGCACTATTGTGTCAGGATAACCGTTGTAATTCAAGGTATGGATATAATTATGCATGATGTTTCCCGAAAAGTTATCAAAGAAAGTCATATTCACATCTGTTTCAGTAGGTCGTCCGTAAGTATCAAGAAGATTGACCTGAGCGGTTGTTGAATTTAATGCCTGTGTAATTACAACATGGAGAACCTCGTTGAATTGTTCGTTATTCATAGCATTATAAAAACGGCCGACACATTCAAAAGAGCGGCTGAAATTTTCATCAATTCCAATGCCAATAATAAAAGGTTTAAGAATAATCCCCCGCTTCTGCAATTCTTGTGAAACCTCACACGGGTCGCCCTTACATTCTTCCAATCCATCGGTTATCAGAATTACCACATTCCGGCAGTTATCGCATGGTTTGGCAAAATCGGATGCAACATATTTCAATGTGTTCGCAATGGGTGTTGTGCCTTTTGGATTCAAAAAACGAAGTTTTTGCCGGATAGCCGGCGCATTATTTTTTCCGAAAGGAACCTCGAGTTTAGTATCATTGCAATCCTGTGGAGGAACCGGGCTCTGATGACCATAAACACGCAGAGCCATTTCAATATTTTCCACTTTCTCCAAGCTGTCAATCATCGCTATCAGAGTATTCCGGGCAATGGTGATACGCTTTTCGGTTCCCCAGAATGCCTCCATACTGTATGAGGCATCAAATACAAACAGAATCCTTGTTACAGCCACCTCAAATTTCTTTTTTACTTCCTGCCCTGATAAAAAAATACTATAACAAAACAGAATGATAAAAAATATACTGAATCGGTTAATTCCTTCCAAAATCCGGGCGCGTAATAAAATAAACAACTTTTTCATTTGCATGGTTTATCCAGATTAATTTAAGGGAACATGTTTTGAGGTATCGAGAATAGCGCGGGCATAATTTTCCCACGACATGTTTTTAGATGTTTCTGCAATATGCTCACGGGGTATGGGATTTTCAATCGCTTGCAACATAGCATCGGTCATTGATTCGATATTTTCGGGTGTTGCCAGGTAACCGTTATATCCGTTTTTTACAGTTTCAGGAAAATGACCGACAGCAGTGGCCAATATCGGCAATTTAAAGTTATAGGCAATAGATTCGACACCCGATGGTGTAGCTGTTGAATAAAATAACAGTATAGCATCACTAACTTCAAAATAACGATGAACATCTTCGTTCGGTATAAAATCATTTACTACGGTAGTATAGGGCTCAAGATGATATCGCTTGATCAGTTCCAGCGGTCGGTAATTTTCTTCGTTATCTTTTTTCCGTAAAAAAAGCGACTTAACCATACCAAACAAGGTCTGCTTAATACGTGTTGATAACTTACGGCTGTCGAGTGTTTGCCAGAATGATTCACCGGCAATCAAGAGTGAAACATCTTTTCGCACTTCAACCAAACGGGCAAAGGCCTTGATGCAGTTATGGAGACCCTTATACTTCCGGATAAAGCCGAAAAACAAAAAGACATGTTTCCGGAGATTCAGTTCCTGCCTGTGCGTCTCGCGGTCAAATGATAAATCAGGCCTGAACATATTATAAACAGGATGAAACAGCTTGATTACTGTTTTGTACTTATTGTCGTCACATCGGCCTTTATAAACAATATAAAACCGTTTTTCCGGAAAAATATATTGTAATTCTTCGGCTGTTTTATACGAATGAACAATATAGGTATGAGCATACCTGATGCCTTTTCTGGTCATCCAATTATCCAGCGAACTACCTTCTTTCTGAATCACAAAATGCAAGTCGAAAATAACTTCTGCCTTAGTCCGTTTTTTCAGTTTCTTTGCAATATATCCCATTGGTATCCCTTGTATCGCGATAGCCCACTGAAAAATAACTATGTCGGGTTTTAATCCGCGGATAATCTTGTAGGTCTTATGCCAGGTGCGCGGATTGTTGTAATTGCAGGAATAAATCACTTTAATTTTTGTGCCTTCCATCAGGTCTTCCTTGCTTTTACGATCAATAAAATCGCGTGGAATAATAGCAGGATATTGATTAGTCCATGAAACAATATATACTTCGGTATCATCAAGGGCATCCATAGCTTTAGCCAATGAAGTATTGTAATTCGCAATACCTCCTTTAAATACAGGTCCCGGGCCAAAACAAACAATGCGTCTCATACTTACTTATTCAATTTTTTACATGCTGCATCATATACTCGTTTCATTCCTTCTTCAAGGGATATCTTTGGTTTCCATCCAAAATATTTGTTTACCACATCCATATTTGCATAACGAGAGTGAACACCTACCGGCTTATCAAGTAAGGGCATTATTTCCGGCTTGTATCCGGCGAATGTGCTAAAAAGACGGATCAAATCCAAAAAAGACGTCAGTTTACCTGAGCCGATATTATATGCCGATCCGTCACTGACGCGATCCATCAGTAAAAAAATAAAATCAATAATATCATCAATATGCACAAAGTCCCGTCCTTGCTTTCCGGATCCCCAAACCTCGAAAGGATTCTCTTTTCGTGCAGCCCTTGCTGCAATAGCCGGCACAGGGTATGAAAGGTCCTGATCTTCGCCATATCCGGAGAACGGACGAATACAACTTATCCGTAATCCATAATGCTTGGCCGCGATCAACGCCAGGTATTCACCGGTAAGTTTCGACCATCCATAAGTCATATCCGGCGTGCCCAAATTCGCTTTAAAATCAATATCACTCTCAGAGAGCGCAACTGCTCCATTGACGGCCTGCAAGCTCACCGGATAGGCAGCGCTGGAACTGGGATACAGCACTCGCTCGGGTTGATGCTGGCATGCCCAGTAAAAAAATTCCGCATCAATAGACAAATCGAGCGCCACCTGCATGGGATTGCCGTCAATCTTGGCGCGGCCACCTACAATGGCTGCAAAATGAAACACATCACTGAATCGGTTAAATGATAGTTTATATTGCTCCTGAAGATAATCAGGACGACTGCGGAAATTAAACAATAGATTACGAAAATCGGTATGCAAAAAAAACAACCGTTTATCTTTTCCGAAAATTTCCATTCCATTCGTTTTCTCACAACAATTATCTGCCAACCATTCCGAAGGATGAATTCCAATGGACAGGTCGTCCACCATAACGATACAGTCGGAAGTAGTACTAAGCAAACGTTTAACCATATTGCGACCAACAAATCCACAGCCGCCGGTTACTAAATGATACTTCATGTTTATTTATTAAAATCGGTGCTAACCGATGGTTTTAGCTATTTTATAATGATTCCGTTCAGATGAGTTACGTGAGATGAGTTCACCCAGAAACCCGGCCAGAAAAAGTTGTGTGCCGATGATCATCGCCATAATGGCAAAATAAAAATACGGACTGTCGGTGAGCAACCGCGCTTTAATCTGATGCTGGAGGTAATAGATTTTTTGCGCGCCAAGATAGCCGGCGGCAGCAAATCCAAGCATAAACACAAAAATACCGGCAGTGCCAAATAGGTGCATGGGACGTTTGCCAAATTTTGAAATAAACATGATGGATAACAAATCGAGCAAGCCGTTGGTAAAGCGTTCGAGGCCAAACTTTGTCTTTCCGTATTTACGTTTCTGATGCACAACAACCTTTTCACCGATCTTATTAAAACCAGCGCGCTTAGCCATTACAGGAATATAACGATGCATCTCGCCATACACTTCGATGGTTTTGATTACATCTTTTTTGTAGGCCTTAATGCCGCAGTTTGAATCGTGCAGTTTTATGCCGGTCATCCAGCGTATAGCCGAATTATACAGTTTAGTAGGAATGGTTTTTGTTAGCGGATCATAGCGTTTTTTCTTCCAACCCGACACAAGATCAAAGCCCTCCTCTCTGATCATTCTATACAGTGCAGGGATTTCATCCGGGCTATCCTGCAGATCAGCATCAAGAGTAATCACAACCTCACCTCTTGCCGCTTCAAATCCACAATGCAGAGCAGCCGATTTACCATAATTCTGCCGGAAACGTATTGCCCTGATAAAAGGATTTGCTTTAGCCAACTGTTCAACGACTAACCATGAACCGTCGCTACTGCCATCATCAACAAAAATAATTTCGTACGAAAATTTTTCCTGCCCTGCCACTCTGCTTATCCATGCTGCTAATTCGGGCAGAGATTGTTCTTCGTTAAACAAAGGTATGACAACGGATACATCCATAAATCAAAACATATTTGTATCGGTCGGTTGCTGTATTGCCTTTCGCCGCACTGCCAAGGCAATAAACAATGAAAAAATAAAACCCATAAAAGTCACACCAAAAAGCTGTGATAAACCCATGATAGCAGGCGAAAGAGCCATATGATAAAAATTTATAGTGATATTAACCTGTTCTTCGGACATTTTGGAATTCTTTAACGCTTCGGAAAGATTATCGAGGAACTGAGTAAACAAAGATGGATCAACAAAGCGGTACATCAGATATGAATAAAAGCCAACAATCACTGAAGCCCAGAAAATGATATACGTACCCACGCCCAAAGCCCGGCTGTAGCTTATAATACCATTAGAATACTGATCGCGAAACCGGGATATTCCGGTATAAATAAAAATGCTGATTACAATATAATTTAAAATGACAAACCGGTTCGAGAAAAAAGCGTCCATCAGATATAGTGTGAATGATATTGCGCAAAGAGCAATCGCAGCGTAAGCGCCATACGTCATTGCATACCGGTGAAGCGAATTAACAGGTTTATCGTCCATATTGACTGAAGTAAAAGTGCAAAGATACCTGTTTTAACCCAAATCAGCAAGTTTTGTTCCGTTCCGGCAAAAGCAAAAAATTTTTTTTATCAGCCGTAATTAAATACCTTTGCATCACGGGGTAAGTCTTATACGGTCAGCTCCTGCTGAACCCCCCCAGGTCCGGAAGGAAGCAAGGGTAGGTGGTTGTAGCGGCGCGATGTAAGTAGCTTACCCTTTTTTATTTCCTGATAACCAATCGTTCTCTCTGTGTTATCCCGTCTGCTGTAACACAGCAGACATAGCATCCCGGGGCCAGCCCGTTCAAATCAACCGAGCCCTTTGATTTAACCATCTGATAAAAAACTCTTCTCCCTGTAATATCAACTATTTCAATCAAAGCATTCTCTTCGTAAAATTGAACAGACAACCGGCCGGATGAAGGATTAGGGAAGAACTGAACAGAGCGTTTTTCGATACTTCTCCCGAATCCCTCAACAGCAGTAACCATTGCGGCTTTGGTAATCTTGACATTAGCCAGCCAGAAATCTTCGGCGCCGCGCCAATAGAAACGAAGGGCGCTCACTTTATCATAATAATGATACAAACCGAATAAACTGTCAATAAAGCTACCATAAACCTCAATCACCGTATCTACCTGATAGCGCGTTAATGGAGTAATTAAAGTCATCAGTTTCTGATTAACCGTATCTTTAGAATTTCGCCAAAAGAAATGTAACCGGTCATTTGTCATCATCCAGGTATAATGCTTCCAGGTAGTAATCGAATAGATTGGTATAGTGGGAAACACCCCTCTCCATCGCGAAAGAACATTAGGATACATATCATTGGCATCAACAGGGAATCTCCACTCATCAATATAATCGGCCGGTTTGGCTGCGAGAAATCCGGGTGTCCACACGCCTGATGCATTATAAAGAAGCAACTTACCCAGTGAATCCTGCCCACCGCCAATCACCATTCCTCCGGCTTTACTGCCATTGAAAATGCGAAGATTATAACCCGGCCGGCCGTAATGATTTTGTGTACTGTCACTATAATCGGCTATCTGTGGCCCTC
>CAZRNJ010000129.1:0-7337 GCA_964601385.1 uncultured Bacteroidales bacterium
CACATACATTGACGAGAAAGTAGTTGGCAAGACAAGTTTGGAAGACTGCCGACATATTGCCTTAGCGACCATTAATAAAGTGGACGTTTTAGCAAGTTGGAACTTTAAACATATCGTAAACCTTGACAGAATTAAGGGCTACAATTCTGTGAATTTACGACTTGGATATTCAATGATTGAAATTAGAAGCCCCAAAGATTTAGTAAATTATGGAAACGACTAAAAAAGAAAAACAGTTTGACGCTGTGAAAATGATGAGAGAAATCAGAGATAAAATTACCTCTGAAACTCAGCATATGACTTTTGAAGAGTTAAAAGCATACATCAAGCAAAAACTTGCGAACAACAAAGCAAGACTTGTTGGACAGTAACGATGGTGAAAGATGACACTACTGCTAACACAGGTTTTGCGTCAGACGGGGTGACGTGCAACCATAAATCTTTCTGCTTCTATCCAAGTTTTGTGCTGGTTGTCAGTTTTGTACTCCGAAACAAGCCCGAACGCAAAGCCCGAAAACGATAAAAACACCCTGCGCGTGCATGAAAAATCTATCGGTAATTATTTCCGTATTTTCTATTGCGGAATTTGGGTTAATGTAAAGGTTATGAAAAGATAACATTATAAATCACGATTTTATTTATGAGTTCGAATATATTTGATAAAAAAAATGCCATGAGAAAAATAATCGCCTTCCTGTTTCTGTCTGCAGTATTTGTACTGTCATTTGCACAACCTGCCAAATGGACTGTAATGGTTTATCTTGATGCTGATAATGACCTTGAGGATTTCGGTATTATTGATCTTAACGAGATGGAGCTGGCCGGTTCAACAACTGATGTAAAGATTGTGGTTCAGATTGACCGGAACCCCGATTATGATAACAGCAATGGCAACTGGACGAATACGCGGCGTTATTTGGTGACAAAGGATACGGACAGCACAAAAATAAACTCCACGCTTTTACAGCAACTGGGTGAACAGAATATGGGTCATCCTAATACATTACTCTCATTTATTAATTATGCAAAAACAAATTATCCTGCCAATCATTATGCCCTAATCATCTGGAATCATGGCGCAGGATGGAGAAGCAGCCGGAAAATTACAAAGCCATATAAAGATATTTGCTGGGACGAAACGAATAATAATGATTCTTTATCCAGCTTCGAGATTGACAGCGCACTCAGTGTCTCATCTACACATTTCGATATTATTGGATATGATGCCTGCCTGATGGGAATGATTGAGAATGCCTATCAGCTTCGTAATCATTGTGATTATATGATTGGCTCCGAAGAGACAGAACCGGGCGACGGTTATCAGTACACCACATTGCTGAATGATCTGATCGCTCATCCGGATATGACGTCCCGTGTGCTGGCTGGTAAGATGGTTTATTATTATGCCGAGTCCCATAATTACAATGATATTACACAGGCAGCCATTGATCTGTCGAAGATCCGTAATGTTGCAACAAAGCTCGACGCGCTGGCATCTGCCATTATGTCGAACAACCTGTATGATGAGGTAGCTGCTATTTTTTCTGAGATAGAGTATTATTCCGAGTCATCATCCAAAGATCTGTGGCACTTTGCGCATCTGATGTCTATATCAACATCATTTAGCGCCGTGGAGGCCGCTGCCGAGAATTTGAAAACAGCCGTGACACAGGCCGTAGTGCTGTCACTCTGCGATACCAATATGTTCCGCTATTCACACGGGCTTGCTATTTATCTGCCTGATCCACTAATGTACGATGACGGTTACTCTGATGGTAGCTACCGTATCGAGTTCCCGGATTCGTCGCTGTGGGGTGGCTTTCTTTCAAACTTTGCGCAAAAGGTTATTCTTGATAATACTGAACCCAACGACTATTTTGCCACTGCCACTTATCTGGATATTTATGATGCCGCTATTCAGGACGGTTATTTTACACAGCCCTTCGATCAGTTCGATGTTTATAAAGTTTATAACAGTATTGATGATGCCGGTTTAAGCATTGACCTTTCTGTCCCGGCCGATTATGATTTGTACCTGCTGAGAGTGCACGATAGCATTATTGATACGCTGGCGTTTTCGTGGGAGAGTGGAAGTAATCCGGAATATATCAGCATTTATCATCTTATTCCCGGATGGTATCATATCGTGGTTGTTCCATATAATAACGATACAAGCAGTCAGCCCTATACGCTGGAGATTGATGGGACAGCCGATGATTTATGGGATGATACAGCCACAACACTTGCTTATGGACTGGATAAGGCAATGAATTATTTCAGCAGTAATTCAGCGAACAGCGGAGCGGGAATGGTTTTCACTAATCCCAAGCCCGATATGCAGACACAAATTAAAAAGGTATGGCTGTATTTCCCAACACTCAAAGCCGATGGCAGCGGTAACGGCCGTTTTCAACTCTACTTGTTCGATCATGCTGGTCAGCCCCTGCTTCCGGATTCGGTGCGTTTTTTCACTCCTTTACATACCGGATGGATGGGCATTGACCTGACAGCCGATAACCTTTATGTGCAGGATAATTTTTTTGTCGGACTCTACTGGGACGGTGTTAACACCCCCGGTATCGGATTTGATATGTTGAAAAGCTATGGCAATGCAATGGTTTATCAGGAGGAAGAGGGTGTGTTTGACTGGTATCCGGTAGACAGCATGGTGTTTTTGATCCGTGCAGAGCTTGATCATAACGAGCCGGCGCCATACTGCAATTCTTTAACTACTCTGACAAGCGCGACAGGAACCATCAGCGATGGCAGCAACTCGGCCTATTATGCCAGCAATACTCTTTGTAACTGGAAGATTGAAGTTCCCGGCGCTTCTTCCATTGAATTGCGCTTTACATCTTTCCTTACCGAAGAGGATTATGATTTTGTGACTGTGTTCGACGGACCGGATACCAATGCCGATATTTTAGGTGAATTTTCAGGCGTCTATTCAGGCCGTAATTTACCCGTGGTGACTTCAACGGGAAATTCGATGTTTATAGAGTTTAGCTCTGATGAGTATCTGACCGATGAGGGGTGGGAAGCCGTGTATACCATTCCTGTTTTATTTCCTCCGGTTGCCGGCGACAACGAATTGCAGTATTTGCTTTATCCTAATCCGGCAAGCGATGTGGTTCGTATTACCGGACAGGGAAATGCGGTGATTCATCTCGGTTTGTTATCAGCAGATGGAACCCGGGTATATGAAACCTTTGCCGGATTAAATGAAGACATTGATATCTCTGGCTTACCTGCAGGTTTTTATCTGGCCCGTATAACAAGCGGTATGCATGTGGTTACCTGTAAATTAATCGTTCGCTGATGAGCGTGGATGTTTGTGATATGCAAAAGGCATAAAAAGATGTTTGTGCAGGGTGTGGTTATGCCTGTGAACATGTTCGCTTATTAAGTTTACCGATACCAGGAAATCAATATCACGGAGTATTTCGTTGGATTCTCCTGTTCGGGCCAGAGTATGATCTTCGGAGAGAATAGCCAGCCGTGAATCAAAAAGAGAAACAATTCCTAAATCATGCGACGAAAGGATAATGGTTTTACCGGCATCCTGAAGTTTGAAAATGAGTTCGCAAATCAGGGATTCGGTGCGCGGATCCAGTCCTGCCGTAGGTTCGTCCATCAGCAACACATCCGGATTCATTGTGAGTATGGACGCTACCGCAACACGTTTTTTTTCGCCTCCGGAGAGTAAATAGGGCGGCCGGTTCCGGAGATGGTTGATGTTCAGTAAGTTCATCACGTCATTAGCCCTTGCTATAGCTTCGTCTTTATTGATTTCGACCTGTAATGGTCCAAAGAGCAGTTCGTCCATTACTGTCGGACAAAATAATTGTACTTCGGATTGTTGAAAAACATAACCTACACATTGCCTGAAATATCTGTTAAAGGCATCATCCTGCAACGCCTTTTCTGTCAGCCGGTGTCCGTTAAAAGATAATTGTCCCGATGCAGGGAACAATAATCCGCCCAGGATATGCATTAGGGTTGATTTGCCGCTTCCATTGGCTCCGATCACGGAAAATATTTCACCCTGTTCAACTGTGAATGAAATATTTTTTAGCGCCGGTTGTTGCGGTGTGTAAAACAGAGAGATGTTTTCAAGAAGAAATACCGTGTTGTTCATGTTTTTTTTAATTAAAATTAAACCATGCGATAAGGCCTGCCGGAATCAGTGCAATCAACAGAACCAGATAGTCGGCCATACGCATTTTGGGGCTGTATCCCGGTTTGATTTCACCTCTGAAACCGCGTGCTGTCATTGCCCAATAGGTATATTCGTATCGTTGCCATGTTTTAATAAACAGGGTTTGCATACGACCAGCCAGAATTTCATGTGCCGCCGGATTTTTGGAACGTGTAAACCATCGTGCTTTAAGCGAAAGTATCATCTCGCTAAAAGTGCGGGCAAAAGAGAAAATGAAGGTGAACGAAAGAGATAAAGTAATTAGAATCAGATCGGGAATAAAAATATATTTGCCTGCTTTGATCAACCGTGTAAATGGCGTAGTATGTAGGATAATTTGTGTCGTCAGAACAGAATTCAGCACTTTCATAAAAATATTCCGTACATTATTCAAACCTTCGGCCGTAATACTTATATCGGCAGGGAAATGGTAAATCCAAAAAGTGACCGGCTTATCTAATCGTATGATTTCAAGAACCGGCACACCCGGATTAATCCAGTTAAATAAGGCAGGAGTCATGGGTAATAGGCCGAAAAATATTGCGGGTATAAACGATCGTTGTAAAAGTGAACCGAACCGGATCCGGCTAATTACTGAAATACCCGAGAGAAATGCAAATAATGCTAATTGGAGCCATGCGTTATGGATAATGCCAGCGACGATGATGTAGAACAGAAGTAATATTAGTTTAATCCGTGAATCGGTTGCCTGCAAAAGGCCTTTCGAGGCAGCGGTATAGTGCTGGTATGCCGATTGCTGAATAAACGTTGATATACTTTTCAAGGTTTGGTCCAAAAACGGAAGCCGGAATGTTTTCCGTTTGGTCTGTGGCGAAAGTATATAATGACAAGTGTTCCTGAGAAAGGAGGGCAGGAGTATCATTCTTTTTTCGGCATTAGCTTATAGATCACAAAAGTAATTAATGTAATTAAGCTAACACCAACAAAAGCTGAAAGAATATAATAAACAGATTGCCTGAGCATGGATTCATTATTGGCATTCAGTGTATAATCCGGAATGGGCGCCGACCACAGCGCAGCCATTTTTTTCATCCCTGCAGGAATAAAGCCCGTAAGTTGTTCAATGGTTTCGACCGACCATTCTCCCCATGCATCACCGGCATTGAACAATTCAGGCAGGAAGATTCCGGCGGGAGAGAGAAGAATAAGAAATAATAATCCGATGGCTAATTTTTTATTGATATTTTTCATATTCAGTGTGTAATATAGATGATGTCTTTGTTGGTTTTATACAGGTATGAAAAAAGCAGCATGGTAATCACTGCTTCAATAAATCCGAAGAGTATGAGATGTTCAGCGGCCATGGCCGGAATAGCGATATTCAGCGGATATGGGGCATAAAGTGGCTTGCCTGTTGCATCTTGAGCAATGAGCGGCTGAATGCCGAACTGTATGGCTGTTACTACCGCAGCTATATTTAAACTAACATAACCCGATGTAAATGCAGCGAATCGTATCCGGGACAGCGATCCGCTTTTACCAGCAATAAGTTTATACGTAAGGATGGCTGTCAGTGGCATGACAACTGCCATATTTACGCAATTTGCTCCAATGGTTGTTATCCCGCCGTCGCCAAAAACCAGTGCCTGAATTATCAGTGTAATTGAAACAGATAGTATGGCTGCCCAGGGACCCAGCACCAAACCTATCAGAGCCGAGCCCACAGCATGTCCGGTGGTAGCTCCCGGAATGGGAACATTGAACATCATAATCAGGAATGAAAAACATGATGCCATACCCAGATAGGGCACCATCCGTGATTGAAGGGTTTTCTTCAGTATTTTAACAGCAAGAGCCATAAATGACACGAATGCTGCATATAAGGGCACGTATGTCTGGGGACCTAAATAACCATCGGGTATATGCATCGTTTTTCCGGTTTAAATAGTGAGTTATTCGTTTATTTTAAAGTTCTGCAGTTATCCGTAGAAATGACGCAAATGCGTCAGGCAATGTCCCTGATGGGCTGATGATATAATGCAGACAGGGACGCACTGAAAAATTTTTCATAAATACAAACTTATAGTTCATTTCAATATCGCATTCATAACGATTATCAAACAGATGAATATAAGCAGCACCGAGTGACAAGGCATCCTCTGTACGTTGATTAAATAAGTGAGTCGAAATACCCGTGCCCAGATACAGAGGATTGTAACTGTATTTTTCCGGCATTATTCCGGCTTGTGCGAAAGCCCCCAGTTTTTCATTGATTTGTATATCATATAATAAATAGCCACCCCATGATCCTTTAGAATAGGATAAATCCAGCGTGTCGGGAGAGTCAAAGTCAGCGGTATGAACATAGCCGCCCAGTTTAAGTGTTTGTGCCGATGGATTAATGTGAATTTCTGCTTCAGTAATACCCAGCAGGCCCTGTGTTTTATTTATCGTCCAGTCGGTATTGTATGGATCATCGTCCAGCGAGCCGGCATCTCCGTCCCATATCCCTGCCCGAACGATCACGGCCTCTGAAAACCGGTAACCGCCGGTAAGTGCCAGGGCATTCTTGGGATAGATGGATACTGTGAAATTAAGAGGAAATATGGCTGGTATGCCAAACGAACTATTAGTCAGGTCGCCGCCAGATTCGTTCATTACAAATTCCAGATTTAAATCCTGTAAACCAAAGGCAAGAAACCCTTTTTTAAAATGATGTTTATAATAGAATTGATAAAAATAAAGAGATTTGCGGTTCTCAATATTGGATATCACCTGTAAATCGCCTATATAATGTTTAGTCAGATTATGGCCATGGCTGCTTTGAAACTCTAATAAAAACTCGCAATTGTTTGTTCCACGCGGGATCAGGAACTGCCATCCGGCGTCAATCAGCCCCATATAAGTATTTCCAGGGGCTATCCCTCCGCTGAAATTACGGCCGGCATCGGCTGTGTATGACAGGATAGGTTTGAAGTATTGTGTGGTATCTGTTTTCTTTGCCTGGGCCGAAGAAATGACTCCTAAAGAGTTAAAAAAGACAAACAAAAAAAAGATATAAATATTATTTTTCATCGTGTTACTTTTATAAAAATAGTGTTACAAATATAAAAACTTTTTATAAACTGAAAGCTTCCCTAAAAACAGTAGCACTTATAAATAGAAAAAAGTGTTAATT
>CAZRNJ010000130.1:0-7264 GCA_964601385.1 uncultured Bacteroidales bacterium
TCTTTATTCTTTGCAATACCACAAATAAGCATACCATGATCATCGGTTGTTTCGTAATTATCAAAACCCACTTGTCGTTGTTGAACAATCTGATTCATGTCTGTACTGGTAAACTTAAAATCGGCATGCGCATCGTCCCACGAATAGAAATTTTCAGAGATATCACCTGCCCAGGCCACGGTATAACCCTCGTTGATTGAATGATCAACAATCTTCATTAATTCATCAAGCGGAAGATTATAATAAGATTCCCACGACCAGTTATCAGGCAATTCAAGAATAAACTTAGAATAATACGGATGATGTGTAAAAGAGGTGAGTAAGATATAATTATCTACATTAATCCCGGTAGATTTAGCAAATGATTCAGGCGTATAAGGTATTCCTTTATACTCAAATTTAGCCGGCACATGACCGAGATAAGTGTTAATTACCAATTCGTATCCTTCATCCCATACAGGAGAGAGTTTATCATCTCTGTTCCGCACAACACCATCGAGATAACTTTTAAGCACCTCCTGCATTTCTTCATGAACATGATTATCATAGCCGATATTTTTCCCTGAATAAATTTCTTCAGGCACTATACCATACCGCCTGACCACATCCATCACATCATTAAACTCACCGCCGCCGGAAAAATTAAGTTTACCGTGCAATCGTACATATTTTAATCCCTTGTTAATTAATGAATGCCGGACGACAAACATCTCGGAGAGATCATAGGTACCTTTTCCCATACGCTGAATCTCGGACTCTATCATTGAAAGAGCGGCAAAACTCCAGCATGTATTTGATTTATACTGATTTTTAACCGGAGTAACATCAATTTTTTTTATAAACAAATAAGAACTGTCAATACTCGTTAACTGGCTAAAGCCAACTGCCGGCAACAAAAATACCAGAATACTGAGAAAAAATCCATTGGTTTTCATGCTCAAAGGTTTTTCACAAATATAACGAATATGTATATTTTACAGAAAAAAAAGACGGAAAAAGAATTACCGCTTACCCGCTCAGAATTCCGATGAGAAAAGAAATTCTATTTCCGGGTATTTTTCTTGCGCCTGGCTTAAGGCATAGGGTGATTCGGCAAGAAAGACATCCCTATTATATTTATCGGCAGCCATATTCTGATATTTTCGTTTTTTAAAATCATCAAGCTGATTTTTATCAGTAGATTTGATCCAGCATGCCTTGAACAAATGTATCGGTTCGAACCGGCAAAGAGCGCCATATTCGTGTTCGAGCCGGAACTGGATAACATCAAACTGCAGAGGGCCAACAGTTCCGATAATTTTCCGGTTATTCAGCGAATGAACAAAAAGCTGCGCCACGCCTTCATCCATCAGTTGTTCAAGCCCTTTGGCAAGTTGTTTGGATTTCATAGGGTTAGCGTTTTCAACATATCTGAACAATTCAGGCGAAAAGCTGGGAATTCCCTTAAACGATACTCTCTCCCCTTCGGTAAGTGTATCGCCGATACGAAACATACCGGTATCATGCAAACCCACAATATCGCCAGGAAAAGCCACATCAATAACATCTTTCTTCTGTGCCATGAACGCAGTAGGATTGGCAAAACGCAAATCGCGGGCTAAACGTACATGATAATAGTTTTTATTTCGTTCAAATGTCCCTGAGCACACCTTCAGAAAAGCAATACGATCACGGTGGTTCGGGTCCATATTTGCATGAATTTTAAAAACAAACCCGCTAAATGCTGCTTCAGCCGGATCAATCATGCGTTCAAGCGCCGGCAATGGCCGCGGTGACGGCGCAATGGTTAAAAAGCAATCGAGCAACTCTTTTACCCCAAAATTATTCAATGCACTGCCAAAAAAAACCGGAGCCAGATCACCGGAAAGATAAGTACCAACCGTAAATTCCGGATAAACCCCCATAATCAACTCAATATCATGACGCAGTTCAGATGCATAATCTCCTAAATTATCGTCTATCACGCTGCTGCTAAGATTATCCACCTCAATAAAGCTGTTGATACGCTGTTTATTATTATCGGTATAGAAATATAATTTTTTATCAAACACATTGTAAACGCCTTGAAATTCCGGGCCTGAACGAATAGGCCAGCTTAAAGGCATCACATCAATCTTCAGTTCTTTTTCAAGTTCGTCAAGCAGTTCGAAAGGATCTTTTCCATACCTGTCCATCTTATTCACAAACACAATCACAGGTGTTTTGCGCATCCTGCATACCTCCATGAGCTTACGCGTCTGTTCTTCCACGCCCTTAGCAGCATCAATTACAATAATTACACTGTCGGCTGCAGTAAGTGTCCGGTAGGTATCTTCGGCAAAATCTTTATGTCCGGGGGTATCGAGGATATTTATTTTATAGCCATTATACTCAAAGCCCATTACGGCCGTTGCAACGGAAATACCGCGTTGGCGTTCAATCTCCATAAAGTCGGAAGTAGCTGTTTTTTTTATTTTATTCGATTTAACAGCGCCGGCAATATGAATAGCGCCACCATACAGCAGCAGCTTTTCGGTAAGCGTTGTTTTCCCGGCATCCGGATGACTGATAATCGCAAATGTCCTGCGTCGTTTTATTTCATCGGTCTGAACCATTCAATAAAATGAAGCCGCAAAAATAATCTTTTTTATGGTTAACAGGCAAACTATTTTTCGAGAACAGAATATTAAAAGAGAACAGCAATCAGACGATCATTTATTTTGAAGTGGTATGCCTGCTCTTCAGAACCTCCTCAATATCTTCAATCCGCAAACCTCTTGCCGAAAGTAGAACAAGCAGGTGATAAAGCAAATCAGCCGCTTCATCTTTAAAACGGATATCATCATTATCTTTCGCCTCAATA
The DNA here is from genome assembly GCA_964601385.1 of uncultured Bacteroidales bacterium. Lineage (GTDB taxonomy): Bacteria > Bacteroidota > Bacteroidia > Bacteroidales > JBBRXJ01 > CAZRNJ01. The sequence continues at coordinate 2,843 of CAZRNJ010000130.1, forward strand.
ATCAGCTCTACGGCTTCTTCCCCAACCTTCTGTGCAATTTTATTGACACCACCGGTAAACAGACGGGTAGTATAAGAATCATCGGGCATCCTCTTTTTCCGGTCATCAATAATATCCTGCAATACAGACAGGAATCCGGAATTTTTATTTTCACTCATACAATTCAGATTAATCATTTCGTACAGAAATATTATGTTGAATTAAAAAATGTTTCAGTTCAGGGATTTTGATTTCACCAAAATGAAAAATACTTGCCGCGAGACCGGCATCGGCTTTTCCGGCAGTAAAGACATCAACAAAATGCTGCATATTGCCTGCTCCGCCCGATGCAATGATGGGAATGGACAGTTGTTCGGAAAGCAAGGATAATGCGTCATTGGCAAATCCATTTTTTGTCCCGTCATGATTCATAGAAGTAAAAAGGATTTCCCCTGCGCCCCGCTCCTGCGCTTCGTGTGCCCATGAAAATAATTCTTTTTCGGTAGAGATACGGCCACCATTAACAAACACAGTCCATTGATCCGCTTCATACCGTGCATCAATTGCAACAACCACAAACTGGCTGCCGAAATTTTTCGCCATTGTGTCAATCAGGTTAGCATTACGGACCGCTGCCGAATTGATGGATATCTTATCAGCTCCTGCACTTAACAGTATATCGGCATCAGAAAGCTCATTGATCCCACCGCCAACAGTAAAAGGAATATTCAGATTAAAAGCGATACGCTTCACGAGGTCGGCAAATGTTTTTCGTCCTTCATGACTGGCTGTAATATCGAGGTATACCAATTCATCGGCGCCTTGCTGCGAATAGATTTTTCCCATTTCCACAGGATCACCCACCTCACGAATCTCAAGAAAATTTACTCCTTTTACGGTTTGTCCGTTTCGAACATCTAAACAAGGTATAATCCGTTTGGCCAGCATATCGGAATGAGATTAGCTCTGATATTTAATTAATTGTTCAATCATAATCCGTCCTTCATAAATCGCTTTGCCAACAACCACTGCCGGGATACCGGTTTTATCCAGCAATTCAATATCATGGATGGTTGCCACGCCACCGCTGGCAATCAGATGGAGTCCCGGAAAGGCATTCATCAGTTCAACATACAAACTGACAGAGGACCCGGAAAGCATTCCGTCCCTGGAAATATCAGTACATAAGACATTCTTCACGCCTTGTTTTATATAATCATTCAAAAAACCTGTAATAAAAACAGAAGTCGTATCTATCCATCCTGAAACAGCAATTTTATTATCTCTCACATCAGCGCCCAGAATTATTTTATCCGATCCGTAATCACTGAGCCATTGCAAAAATTTTGATTTATCGGTAACAGCCATACTACCGACAATAACCTGCGCAGCGCCGGCATTAAACACACTGTTGATGTCTCTGTCGGATTTTATTCCGCCGCCAAAATCAACGATAAGATTTGTATGGGACACAATCTGTTCGAGCACCGGAAGGTTCACAACATGTTTACTGCGGGCACCATCCAGGTCTACCAGATGAAGATATTTGATTCCCTTTTGCTCAAAATCTTTAGCCATATCCAATGGATCAGCGCTATACACCTTCGAGGTGTCATAATCGCCACGTGTAAGTCGAACACATTTGCCTCCCAGCAGGTCTATAGCGGGAATAACTCTTATCATAGTGCAAGAAAGTTTTTAAGAATTTGTTCGCCGGTAGCGCCGCTTTTTTCAGGATGAAACTGAACAGCAAAAAAATTATCCTTAGCCATCACTGAACTGAAGGGCACTGTATACTCAGTTACTGCGGCGGTATTATTCCCGCAAGTGGCATAATAGCTGTGTACAAAATATACGTACCGCCCTTCAAGCGAAGCATCAAGCAAAGGGCCATTAACATGATTAATCTTATTCCATCCCATGTGGGGAACCTTAAGGCCCGGTGAGGGTTCAAATTTCTTAACCTGTTCATTAAAGATACCAATGCAGGATGTGTCGCTCTCGTCAGAATGTGAACACAACAGTTGCAATCCAAGACAAATACCAAGCACCGGTTGTTTAAGTGAAGCAATAACCGAATCAAGCTGATGTTCGTGAAGATACTTCATAGTTGTACCGGCCTCACCGACACCGGGAAAAATCACTTTATCGGCGCGATAGATCGCATCTGCATCACCGGTAATCAGAGCATTAACGCCAAGCCGCTTTAATGCCAGATCAACCGAAAGGATATTGCCAGCATTATATTTAACAATCACAACATCCATAGGATCAATCGAAAATTACAGTTCTGTTTTTATACACCAGCACTTTATGCTGCAAATGCTTATAGATAGCCCGCGAAAGGACAATCTTCTCCAGGTCTTTTCCTTTGCGGATAAGATCATCCACCGAATCTTTATGCGTAATATACTGCACTTCCTGCTTGATGATTGGGCCGGCATCCAGTTCATCAGTTACATAATGACTGGTAGCGCCAATAATCTTAACACCCCTTTCATAAGCTGAATGATACGGTTTTGCGCCGGGAAATGCCGGAAGAAACGAATGATGAATATTGATGATGCGGTTCGGGAAATGGTTGATTAATAGAGGAGACACAATCTGCATATACCGTGCCAGTACGATAAAATCAATATTATACTGTTGCAACAGTTCCAGTTCCTTTTTTTCCTGTTCATGCTTATTTTCGGGAGTAATAGGAAACAAATAAAAAGGGATGGAGAACCGTCCGGCCACCTCTTTCAGTGTATCATGATTACTGATTAACAAGCAAATTTCGACAAACCATTCACCGGCCTGGTAACGTGAAAGAATATCAAAAAGACAATGATGCAGTTTGGAAACAAACAAAGCCATTCGCGGCCGTATATCTGAAAAATACAACTCAAATTTCATGGCATATTTTGCAGCAATCTGTACTTGAAAAAAGTCAGATATCTTTTCCCGTGGAATCAAAAAATTGTTCAATTGCCACTCCACACGCATAAAAAAAATATTTTCCTGCCTGTCAACATGTTCGTCAAGGTCAATAATATTACCATTATTTTTATCCAGGAACTCAGTAACATCAGCGATAATGCCCTTTTTATCGGGGCAATACATGAGCAAAACAGCCGTTTCGTTTTTACAGGTGTGATTTATCATAACTAACTCAAATTAATCCTTTTGTAGATGGCAAAGCATTATTCAGAGGATCAATGGCAGTAGCCGGTTTAAGCGCCCGTCCTACGGCTTTGAATATTGCTTCGGCCTTGTGATGCTCATTATCACCGGTTGCCTTAATATTAATATTGCACCGTGCAGCGTCGGCGAATGATTTAAAAAAATGGTAAAACATTTCTGTCGGCATATCCCCTATTTTCTCGCGCAAGAAGGATACCTCCCATACGAGCCATGGACGTCCACCCAGATCAATAGCTACCTGGGCCAGTGAATCATCCATAGGGAGAACAAATCCATAACGTCCGGTTCCACGTTTATTGCCGAGAGCCGTCAGCAATGCTTCGCCCAGTGCAATGGCAGTATCTTCAATAGAGTGATGTTCGTCAACCTGCAGATCACCTTTGGTTTTAATCTCCACCGAGATTCCTGAATGCTTTGCAATCTGCTCCAGCATGTGATTAAAAAAACCAAGTCCGGTAGAGACAGATGCTTTTCCCTTTCCATCCAGCGCTACTGAAACGGAAACCGCCGTTTCTTCTGTCTGGCGGAGAACAGAGCCCGAACGACCCGACGAGAATAGAAAATCCGAAATCTCATCCCACGATTTAGCAATCAAAGAGCAGTGCCGGGAAAGTCCTTTTTTCTTCACTTCTGCAGCACGTTTCCGGTCGCCGATTAAAATTCCTTTAGCGCCTAAATTTTTCGCCAGTTCAATATCCGTCAACCGGTCGCCAATCACGTAACTACCGGCCAGATCATATCCGCCCTGCAAATATTTAGTAAGCATACCAGTTCCGGGCTTACGTGTAGGTTTCTTTTCTGATGCACGCGAGCGGTCAATAAATATATCATCAAACATTATCCCCTCGTTACTGAATGCCTTTAACATTTTATCCTGCACCATTGTATAATTTCTCAAAGGGTATGCTGCAGTCCCTAATCCATCCTGATTTGAAACAATCACCAGTTCAAAATCAAAATACTGACGGATACGGTAAAGATTCCGGAATACGCCCGGTAAAAACTCAAGTTTCTGTAATGAATCCACCTGCTCATCGGCCGGTTCAGCAATTAAGGTTCCATCTCTGTCAATAAATAATGCCCGCTTCATCATAACTATTTTTTTAGGGTATCGGTTAAACTGATTTTTTTCAGTGTTTTGAGCAACTGACTATTTTCCTGATGAGTGCCGACCGTGATCCGCAGGCAACCCTCAATCATGTGAACATTGGAGCGATCACGGATAATGATTCCCTCCCTGACCAGCGCATCATAAAC
>CAZRNJ010000131.1:0-7242 GCA_964601385.1 uncultured Bacteroidales bacterium
GGTAGATGGGCTGGTTAACAGATATCCGCTGGCAGAATCTTTAACCAGCAAGTCAAGACAAAAAAGCGAACTACCGGATAACAACGGGTAAATAGTTGCAAGGTAACCGGTATCGGGCTGATAGAGATAATGCTCATATAACTGAAGGCATAACCACGCGCCGGCAAGCGGAAAGATTGCCCATTCAGGTTTGCGTCCGGTAGGTGCCGTGTTCATCCACACATCAGTGCCATGATGAGCGCACCACCCGTTAAATCCATACAACTCGCGCGCTGTAATGGTTCCGGCTTCGGCCAGTTGTTGCACAAAACTCAGCAACGATTGATTCAGTTCGCCCAAATGTGTCTTCTCCACAGGCCAGTAGCACTGCTGCATATTAATATTCATGGTCCAGCGTCCCTGCCAGCGTCCTTCCAAATTATCGAGCCAGATATTATGATTATTAAACGGCAGAGTATTCTCTCTGGCCGCGGCCATCAGCAGATATCGTCCATACTGAAAATACGAAGCAATAAAAGCCGGGTCGGACTCACCCTTGCGCAAACCATACAGCCGTTGCGTAGTAGTCAACTCTCTCTTCACATCTTCGCCTAAAAAAAGACGACAACGGCCATATAAGCCGGTATAATCGGCAATATGTTGCGCTTTCAATTCATCATACCCTAATGTATCGCAATTAAGGTATTTGCTGCACTGTTGGGATAAACCGGCCGAAAGCTCATTCCATCTCACAAAATTAGTAGCTCCCGCGAGAATGATCGTCGCTGCATCGGCATTTCTCACCTCAATCCCCGGTACAGCAGGATGAACAGAACCATTAACCGTTGTATTGAGCAACTGACCTTGATCAATAATAATTCTCGCCATGGCCTGCCATTTCATTTTGCTTTCAATTACCGGAATCATCTTTGTTTTTGCCGATCCATTCAATGCCTCGATAACCGAACCCTGTATAGACAATAAATTGGTATCAGCGCTGCATTGAGCCGATGGCTGCAAACTCGACATAGAACAGATAAAATTTACCGCTCCCTTTTTATCGGCAGAAATACGAATCACAATCACCTGATGAGGATAACTGGCAAATATTTCACGCTTATAGTTGATGCCGTTACAGGAATAATACTGGCGGACAATTGCGCTGTCCATATTCAGTTCGCGGCGATAATCGGTGAAGGTATGATGATCATTAAACAACAAATGCAACCGGCCCATGGGCTGATAGTGCTGAGTATACATCGGCCGGCTGACAAGCTTCATTGCTTCAATATCAGCTTCACGATAACGACCGGCAGCAATCAGTTTCCTCACCTTTTTCAGTTGCTCCGGTCCACCATGCGGATTAGGATTATAAGGAGATCCTGTCCATAATGTTTCATCATTGAAAGTAATCACCTCGCTCTGTACGTTACCGGGTATCATTGCAGCAAAACGGCCGGTGCCAACAGGTAATCCTTCCCAGAACTTAGCGGCCGGCTTATCATACCACCACACATTGGCCGGATAATCCGGTATCTGATTGACCGGTCTCCGGCATCCTGCAAACACGACAAGAAAAATCAACAAAATAATCCGTTGCATTATATTATTTTTCAGTAAAACTAAGATAAATTATCCGGTTTTGCTTTGACATAAACAGAACAATTAAAGGACAAATCACAGCAATAAGATAATTTGCCGTGATTCAACAAACTGGCAGAGCAACATAATGGCAAATATCAGGGAAAATGCTTATTTGTTATTTACTTAATGACTTAATTTATATTTACTAAATTGGATTATTAACGCAATCGAGTTATTTAAGAAGTTAAAACAGTAAAATATAAAAATAATCCGGAATAAAATTCCAAATGGTACTTTTATTAATCGGGATAAAAAAAACTATTTCGTATTTTTGGCATCAAAACGAAGAAAAATGAATTCACCAACACAAGAAGTATTACTTTCACTGAAACCGGGAAAAGAATTTTTTATCGGGATTGACTCCGACGGATGTGTTTTTGATACGATGGAGATAAAACACAAAGAATGTTTTTGTCCGAATTATATTAAATATTTCAATTTACAAACGATATCCAAATATGCGCGGGAAACGTGGGATTTTGTTAATCTCTATTCGCAAACACGCGGGTGTAACCGGTTTCTGGCAGTTGTAAACGCCATCAAGCTGTTAAGTGAACGCAAAGAAGTAAAGACAAGGAAAGCCAAACTACCTGATACTACAGCTCTTTCAGAATGGATCGCCAAAGAAACACGGTTGGGTAATCCGGCACTCGAAAAATACGTACATGAGACCGGCAACCGTTTTCTGGCCACAGTACTTGCCTGGTCAAAGGCGTTGAATAAAGACATTGAGGACATGGTCCATGGTATGCCTCCCTTTCCTTTTGTTACCGAATCGCTGAATAAGATGCGCGACAAAGCCGACATTATCGTAGTTTCGCAAACACCGTTTGAGGCATTAGCCAGAGAATGGGAAGAAAACAACATTGATCAATACGTAAAAGTCATTGCCGGACAAGAAGTGGGAACCAAAGCCGAGCATCTTAAGATGGCTGCTGCCGGAAAATATCCTTCAGAAAAGATATTAATGATCGGCGATGCGCCCGGCGACCTGAAAGCTGCTCAGGCAAATGGGGTTCTCTTTTACCCTGTGAACCCCGGCCATGAAGATGAATCGTGGGAAAAACTGTATAATGAAGCACTCGACCGCTTTTTCAGCAACAACTATAAAGGTGAATATGAACAAAAACTGATTCGTGATTTTCTGGCATTGTTACCCGAAAAGCCGTCGTGGTAATACTGTCATGCATAAAAGATAATTTATACAAAACAAAGTTATGGCTGATAAAAAAACATAACATGAAAGATACGGACGTTGAACTGATGAAGAAACGCATGCCCGAGTTCCTATCCAGACCAATTAACCATCTGGGGTAATATTATTACCCCCGTAATCTTGAACCACCTGATTATGTAATGAAAATATTAGCTTTACAATTAAAAAAATAAATAATAACCTATGCTACTATACCAAAAAGGCACAGCCACAACAAAACTTACTGATGTACAAATACGAGAAGGAATAAACACTGCCTTGCAACAGCTTGGTGAGCGAAAAAAAGTTTTAGTTATACCCCCCGATTTCACGCGTTATCACTCCTATGCCGGCGAGATCACCTGTATGCTGGATGATTACTTTGGCGATTGCTTGACCGATATCCTTCCGGCCCTGGGGACACATACGGCTATGACAGAAGAAGAATTAGATAAAATGTTTCCGGGTATCTGTCATTCTAAATTCAGGGTGCACGACTGGCGCAACGATGTTGTTACTGTAGGCACAGTGCCAGCTGAATTTGTAAGTGAAGTATCCGAAGGAAAAGTGAATTACCCCTGGCCGGCACAGGTGAATAAACTGCTGGTAGAAGGCGACTTTGACCTGATCATCTCTGTCGGGCAGGTCGTACCCCATGAAGTGGTAGGGATGGCCAATTACAATAAAAATATTTTTGTAGGAACCGGCGGCAGCGAAGGCATCAATAAGAGTCATTTCATCGGGGCAGTATATGGTATGGAACGCATGATGGGACGGGGAGATACCCCTGTACGTAAAGTGCTAAACTATGCATCCGAACATTTCATTCATGGAATGCCCCTTATCTACATACAAACCGTTGTTGGCAAAGATGAGACCGGCCGACTGGCGGTTCGCGGGCTATATATCGGCGATGACAGCGAATGCTTTGACCGCGCGGCTGAACTGGCTCTACAGGTTAATTTCCAGATGCTCGACCGGGAACCAAAAAAGATTGTTGTTTACCTCGATCCGTCAGAATTTCGTAGCACATGGCTGGGAAACAAGAGCATTTACCGTACGCGCATGGCTATTGCCACAGGTGGGGAGCTGATTGTTCTGGCGCCGGCACTCAAAGAATTCGGCGAGGATAAAACCATTGACGGACTCATTCGTAAGTATGGATATGCCGGTACTCCGAATGTTTTAAAATGGGTGACTGAGAACGACGATCTGAAAGCCAATCTAGGCGCGGCCGCTCATCTTATCCATGGCTCAACCGAAGGAAGATTCACTGTCACTTATTGCCCTGGTCCCGGCATAACAAAACAGGAAATTGAACATGTGCATTTTCATTATGGCGACCTCAATGCAATGATGACAAAATATCAGCCGGAAAAACTAAAAGACGGATGGAATATTGTTGATGACGAAGAAATCTTTTATATTTCTAATCCCGGGCTTGGACTATGGGCGTATAAAGACAGGTTCAAATAGTGTTTTATTCTGATCTGTTTTTAATTTTGCAGGTGCCGGAAATTTTAGAAATATGACGAGTACGATAATTATCATCATCTGCATCCTGTTTCTGGTTGCTTACATTTTTGATATTACAGCCCCGCACACAAGAATACCTGCTGTAATATTGCTGCTGCTTACCGGGTTTTTACTTAAGCAGGCAGCAATTCTACTAAACATACAAATCCCCGATCTTTCACCTGCTCTCCCTGTAGCCGGCACCGTTGGATTAATCCTGATTGTAATGGAAGGGGCTCTTGACCTCGAAATTAACCGGCGAAACAGGAAACAGATTTTTAAAATATCTGTTTTTTCCCTGACTCATATGCTTATTATCAGCGTTTCTTTAACGCTTCTTATTCATTTAATTACCAACGCCCCATTCCACCACTGTCTGATCAATGCTATTCCTTTATCTGTCATTAGCAGTGCCATTGCTATACCCGCTGTGCGTCACCTGTCAGAACAATGGAAAGAATTCATCACTTACGAAAGCAGTTTGTCAGATATTTTAGGCGTACTAATTTTTAATTTTCTTGTCATTCATCAGTCATTCCATGCCGGTACGTTTGCTTTTTTCGGCTTACAGCTTGCCTTAATGCTCCTCATTTCTCTCCTTTCCATCGCGGGTTTATCAATACTAATGAACAGAATTCAACATCCGGTAAAATTCATCCCTATAATTTTGCTTTCACTACTGATTTATTCAGCATCCAAAATATTTCATCTGCCGGCATTGATTTTTATTTTACTTTTTGGATTATTTCTATCAAACATTGAACAATTAAAAGAATATAATTGGGTTAAAATGCTGAAGCCGGAAAATCTGCAGAATGAAGTCCGGCGATTCAAAGAAATAATTGCGGAAATTAGTTTTGTTGTACGGGTATCATTCTTTTTAATTTTCGGATTTCTGATTGATGCATCCGACCTTTTTAACATGTCCACTCTGGGATGGGCAATTACAATAATGGCTTTAGTGTTTGGGCTTCGATGGGTACAGCTTAAGTATTACGGAATATCTGCTCATCCATTGCTTTTTATTGCGCCACGCGGATTAATAACCCTGCTGCTGTTTATGAGCATACCGGCCGGATTTTCAATTGTACAGATTAACTCTTCGCTTTTGATTCAGATTGTAGTGCTGTCTGCCCTGATGATGATGGCCGGCATGATAAAAACATCACGGTTATAATCACACGAATGACCTTTGCTAAAATATAATTCCAAAGGTATTGACTCACATATTAGCGGATGATCATAAACAATCGTTTCCAACGGATTTTATTCAGGAATCCTTTTGCCTTATTTACCGAAAGCCATATAAAGACAGGGCTTCCTACAATATGATCTTCAGGAACAAATCCCCAGAAACGAGAATCGGCTGAATCGTGCCGGTTATCTCCCATCATAAAATAGTAATTCATTTTAAAGGTATAAGAGTGTGCTTCTTTCCCATTGATAAATATTTTACCATCACGGATGTTTAAGGTATTTGCCTCATACGTAGTGATGATCCGTTCGTAAATTGCAAGATTATCGAGGGACAAAGCAATGGTCACGCCTTTAGCCGGCATCACCAGGGGTCCGAAATTATCTTCATTCCATCTGTAGCGCAGCGTATGCGGGAAAATGTAGCTCTCGTATTCACCCACAGGTTTAATCATTTTTTCGACTGCAACCACATTGGGCAGCTTCCGCAGGTCATCGGCATTTTTATTGGTGAGCGGACACAAATAGACATCAGGTGTATAGGTTTGAAGAAAATCCTCCTCCGGAATACCAATCTTTTCCACTACCCGTGGGTTCAGCCGTGCGCCGTTTGTACGAACGCTATAACGAAACTGCATCTCAGGGATAACCGGTTGTGGTTTTCCGTTAATATAAACCTGTGTATTAATAATTTCGAGCGTATCACCCGGCAAAGCAACACACCGTTTAATATAGTTATCGCGGCGGTCAACCGGCCTGATCACAATGTCATATTGATTCCAGACAAAGTCACGCGCCTTTTTATAGTAATAACTCCGCGGCATCACCGAATCACCTCTGTTTATATCGTTTTGAATAAATTGTTCGACATACTGTCTGACAATAGAAAGGTATCCCTGTGCCTGATTTTGAATAACCACAGTATCGCCTTCGGGGAAATTAAACACCACTACATCATTGCGTTTAATCTGCCGCAAACCACCAATGCGTTTATAAGGCCACCTGATCCATTCAAGGTACGATTTGGTTTTAACGGTTAGCGGCATAGTATGTTGTGCAAACGGAAAATGTAATGGTGTATTAGGAATACGGGGTCCATATGTTACTTTGCTCACGAAAAGATGATCACCCTTGAGTAATGATTTTTCCATTGATCCGGTAGGGATTTTATAATTCTGAAAGAAAAAGATATTAATAAAAGTAACAGCAAGCACAGCAAAAATAAGAGCATCGAGCCATTCAATCAACACTGAATTTTTTCTGGTTCGGCTCTTCCAGAACGACCAGTTAACCTTTTTAGTCAGGTACATATCATAAATTACGGCCAACCCGGGCAATAACCAAAAATTACCCACCCAGATAATCCAAAGCAAATAACAAACAGCAACAACAGAAAAACGGAAATATTTATTCTTTCGGAATTCGAACATAATAATTTAGTATTTAGGTAAATTGCAATAAATCATCCATAGTAAAGAAACCCTTTTTGTCTTTCATAAATTCAGCGGCTATAACAGCACCCAAAGCCAGGCCTTTACGGTTTTTAGCACTGTGGGTCATTTCAATAAAATCAATTTCTGACTCGTAACGGATAGTATGAATCCCGGGGACCATTCCTTCCCTGACAGCATATATAGCAATCGTATCTGCAGAATCCTGTTCGTCCAGTTTCCATTTTTTCTTACGGCTGATAGATTGCAAGATATCATCAGCAA
>CAZRNJ010000132.1:0-7196 GCA_964601385.1 uncultured Bacteroidales bacterium
CCGTTACTCTTCTTACGATCATCTGATCAAGGCAGGAGCGCTTTTCTGGCGCGCCGAAGCGCTTTATCGCAACGGACGTTATAATGATGCGATTACAAGTTATAATGGTTTTATAAATTCACTTGGCAGTTATGACATGAACGAATTCAATGATGCACATTACGGGCTTGGATATTGTTATTTCACTCAAAAAAATTATTCTGCTGCTTTACCCTGGTTCCGTAAATTTATTTCAGCTACCGAAGGAAATCCGTCAAAAAAAACAGCAGACGCCTGTAACAGGGCCGCAGATTGTTTTTTTATGATGCGTGAATATCATCAGGCCATCGTTTTTTATAATAAAACCCTTGCCCTTAGTCGGTCGGGCATGGATTATGCTCTCTTTCAAAAAGCTATGTCGCAAGGTATTTTAGAAGAATATTCTGCAAAAAATGCTACACTCAGAATACTTTTTACCGGCTTTCCTGAAAGTCCATATATTGATGATGGTTTGTTTGAAACCGGGAACAGTTACCTTGATCTTGAAAAAGATGATTCTGCTGTTTTGATGTATTCCCGAGTTATCAACGAATTTCCGAATGGAAGCAACGTCAGTAAGGCATTGGTTCAACTGGGACTGATTAACTATAATCATGAGAAGTATGAAGACGCCATCTCATGCTATAAACGAACTATAGAAGATTATAAAGGCAGCCCTGAGGAAAAAAGCGCTCTTGCAGGATTAAAAAACACTTATATAGCCATGAATAATGTTGATGGCTATATGGAGTATATTCGTACCAGGCCTCAATATACCAGTGTTACTGAAAATGAAAAGGATTCGATGCGATATAATGCTGCTCTTAATGTTTATATGCGCGGGGATTGGAGCAGAGCGCTGGTACAACTCGAACAATACCTGGCTGATTTTCCGCAGGGTAGTTTTACGCTCAATGCGCATTATTATAAAGGCGATTGTCTTTACCGGTTAAAAAAATATAACGAGGCCGTTGAATCTTTTGCTTTTGTTACGAACCGGCCAAAAAGTATTTTTACCGAAGAAGCGTTGCTTGGTATGGCTCGTGTAAACTATAACAAAGGAAATTTTACTGATGCGCTGAAATATTACACCGACCTTGAAAAGAATGCCGATGTAGCGGCGAATGTACAGGAGGCAAAATTTCAACAGGTTCAATGTCTCTATAAATTGAATGACTATCAGAGGACTATTCATAAAGGTACAGCACTGCTTACAGATAATCAGCTACCCGACGAGAACCGGAGTAAAATGATGTTCGCTGTTGCCCGCTCATACGATCAAACAGGGAAGTCCGATTCGGCAATGATTCTATATAAAACACTGGCTGGTGATGTGCGTAATATTGAGGGCGCTGAATCTAAATACCGGATAGCTGACTATCTGCTGAAAAAAAAGGATCTGGAGGCAGCAAAAAGGGAAGTGTATGAATTTATTGAACTTAACACTCCACATCGCTACTGGCTGGCAAAATCATTCTTTGTTCTGGTAGATGTGTTTTTAATGGAAAAAGACGACTTTCAGGCCGTACATACCTTGCGCAGTATTATGGATAACTACGAGAATAAAGACGATGGAATTATCGGTGAGGCAAAAGATAAAGAAAAGGAAATCCTGAAAAGAAACCCGATATAAGCTATGAAAAGTCAACTCATTATATGGTCGGTATTATTGCTTTTGGCTAGTTCTGTCTTCGCGCAGGAAAAAGAGATTCATAAAGATGTAGTGATTGTAAAACCATACCAGCCCGTGATTGACGATGCACAAAAAATTAACGACCTGCCGGCGGTTAAGGACAGTATGCAAATTAAACCGGCCATTGAGTATTTTATCATCCCGTACGAACTTGGAACCACCTATTCTCCAAGGCCTGTTAAGCCGGCAAAACTTCTTGGTGTGCCTGAAACAAAACTTTATAACAGCTTTATGAGAGCAGGGATAGGTAACTATACCAAACCAATGGGTGAGATTTATGTGTCGAATACACTCGAATCGGATTATGCATATACCTTTAATGGATTTCATGAATCATCATTCAGTAAACTGAAACTTGATAATGGAGCACGGGTTCCTGCCGGTTATCACGACTCATATCTCGATATGTCAGCTATCCGCATGTATAAAAAAATGGAATGGGAAGGGAGTGTGGAAATGACAGATAACGGCTTGTACCATTATGGTTATAATACCTTAAATCCTGCGCTCTCCGGCTTTGTGCCTGAACGTAAAGAGATCAAACAAAATTTGTTCCTTTTTCATGCAAATACCAGTGTATCGTCTACCCATCTGACGGATAGTTCAAAAGATGGATTTTCGGCTGAAGCGGATTACCGGCTGTTTGACGACTATTTTGGAAATAGCGAACACAAAATATCTGCAAAAGGGAACTATGCGCGATATTTCAGATCCAATAAAATAGGACTTGCGGGAGGATATAGTATCTTTAATCACAATAACGACAGTTTGACCCGTGTATTAGCTAACATCAGGCCCTATATCAGCCGTAACGGCGAAATCTGGTCGGCTTATGCAGGACTTGACCTTTATAACAATAAAACGTTGCGTTACACTACACCGCATTATTATCCGGTTGGTCACCTCGAATGCAATATTATGAAGCATTATGTAGTACCGTATGCCGGTGTTACCGGTGGTATCGAAATTAATAACTACTCTGAACTGGTCTTTCAGAACCCATTTCTATTGCCTGGTTTTGAGCCAAATTTGCTTAAACATCATGATTATACCGACCATCAGATGAATATTTATGGCGGTGTTAAAGGCAGTTTTTCCCCTTCATTGGCATTTAATTTCCTGTACTCGTATGATGTAATTGACAATATGTATTTTTTTGTTAATGATAGTTCTACCTATCTCGGTAATTACTTTACTGTGGCCTTTTATGATGTAGAATACCGGAAATATACCGGCGAATTATTATTTAAGAGATCTCAGAACTTTTCTTTCTTTCTTCGCGTAAACCGCAACCTGTACCGCTTCAATAACGCAAATTTGATAGCGGATGCGAATCTTAAACCATGGCATAAGCCCCTGTGGGATGCATCGTTTACTGCAACGTATAATATCCAGAATAAAATTATTGCAACCGCCGGTATTTATGTTCTTGGGGAGCGCTATGCCAAATCGTATCTTCCGGGAGCACAACCGATTCGTTTGAATGAATTTACCGATATCAACCTTGGTATTGAATACAAATATTCAACAGTGCTTTCTGCTTTTCTTAAACTGAATAATATTACTTCTGCAGTGTACGAGAAATGGCATCAGTATCCGACACAAAGGTTCAATATGATGCTCGGAATTTCATATTCATTCTAAGATACTGATTATATTCGTTTTACAATTACATAATTGTTAATAACCTGTTAATAAACCGCAGTAAAAAACAAGGTTTTATTGTGGTAAAAAAGTAGTTGTATTTATTACCTTTGATTGGCTTTTTTATAAAGGAGTATAAACTCTGTAAATTAACGATTAACAAGCAAAAAGAGAAAAATCAGAATGGAAGAACAGGTTAAACAAGCAACATCAAAACAAGTTGAATATTCGGCTGACAGTATTCAGGTACTTGAAGGTTTAGAGGCAGTACGTAAACGGCCAGCAATGTATATCGGTGATGTTAGCGTTAAAGGGCTTCATCATCTGGTGTACGAGGTGGTGGATAATTCTATTGACGAAGCCATGGCCGGTTATTGTAAAAATATTTCGGTTTCCATAAATGCCGATGGATCGGTGACAGTTGCTGATGATGGCCGCGGCATCCCGGTTGATTATCATGAAAAGGAAAAGAAATCAGCTCTTGAGGTCGTGTTAACTGTTCTGCATGCCGGAGGGAAGTTCGATAAAGAATCATACAAAGTATCCGGTGGTTTGCATGGAGTAGGGGTATCCTGCGTAAATGCTTTGTCTGTCTATTTAAAAGCAGAAATACACCGGGATGGGAAAATATATGTCCAGGAATTTGAACGCGGCAAACCACTGGGCGACGTTAAAACAACTGGTCAGGCAAATGATACCGGAACAATTATCACATTTAAACCCGACAACGAGATTTTTATTACAACTGATTATAATACTGAAATTCTTGCTGCCCGTTTAAGAGAATTGGCATTTTTGAATAAAGGTATTCGTCTTACGTTAACTGACTACAGAGATACCGGAGAACAAAACGGTAATTCCTCAGCAAACGGAAATGGACATTATACTACAGTCGAATATTTCTCGCAAGAGGGATTAAAAGAATTCATAATGTATATAGATGCCAACAGGGAAAAACTGACTGAAAAAATTATCCATATTGAAACAGAAAAAAATAATATCCCTGTTGAAATAGCAATGCAGTATAATACATCCTTTACCGAGAATGTATTTTCGTATGTAAATAATATCAACACTATTGAAGGAGGCACGCATCTGGCGGGTTTCCGGCGCGGGCTTACCCGTACATTGAAGTCATATGCCGATAAATCAGGGATGTTGGCCAAGCTTAAATTTGATATCAGTGGTGATGATTTTCGTGAAGGACTCACAGCCGTAGTTTCGGTAAAAGTCCCCGAACCCCAGTTTGAAGGACAAACAAAAACCAAGCTGGGAAATAATGAAGTTATGGGCGCAGTTGATCAGGCAGTGAGCGAATGGCTGGCAAATTACCTTGAGGAGAATCCACGTGATGCCCGTAATATTGTTCAAAAGGTTGTACTTGCCGCAACAGCGCGTCATGCTGCCCGCAAGGCACGTGAACTGGTGCAGCGTAAATCGGTCCTTTCAGGCGCCGGCCTGCCCGGAAAACTGGCCGACTGCGCATTGCGTGATGCATCAAAAACAGAATTATTCCTCGTTGAAGGCGATTCGGCCGGCGGAACAGCCAAACAAGGACGTAACCGGAACTTCCAGGCAATTATGCCGCTGCGAGGGAAAATTCTTAATGTTGAAAAGGCTATGCAGCATAAAATATTTGAGAACGAAGAAATACGAAATATTTTTACAGCTCTCGGAGTTAAAATCGGGACAGATGATGACAGCAAGGCGCTGAATCTTAGTGGATTGAGATACAACAAGATTGTTATTATGACAGATGCCGATGTAGATGGCAGTCATATAGCAACCCTGATTATGACGTTCTTTTTCCGCTATATGAAGGAACTGGTTGAAAGAGGACACCTGTTTATTGCCACTCCGCCATTATATCTGGTTAAAAAAGGGAAAGTCGAAAAGTACTGTTGGAACGAAGAACAACGTATGCAGGCAATTGAAGAAATTGGAAAAGGGAAAGACGGTTCAGTAACCGTACAGAGATATAAGGGATTGGGAGAAATGAATGCCGAACAGTTATGGGAGACGACAATGAATCCTGATAAGCGAATGTTACGGCAGGTTACCATTGACAGCGCTGCAGAAGCCGATCATATTTTTTCCATGTTGATGGGAGATGAAGTAGCGCCACGCAGAGAATTTATTGAAACACATGCAAAATATGCCAGAATTGATGCCTGATTTTATATTGTGCCCGAAGCGGGACTCGAACCCACACGATCTTACGAACACTAGTCCCTGAAACTAGCGCGTCTACCAATTCCGCCATTCGGGCATGACCGCAAAGGTAGAAATAAATTTATTGTTCATTAATTATTTTTTATTTTTGACGAATAAACCTTAATCATATGAAACCCATCTGGATGAAAAGAATATCAATTGTAATGGTGCTTGCAGTCCTTACTGCTGCTACATTTGCACAGAAAAAATTTATAAACAGAGCAGGGATGTATATATCATCCGGGGAATTTGACAAAGCCCGTACTGATATTGATTCAGCCCTTAAGTACGAAGAAAATAAGATTAACCCTAAATTATGGGTGACTATCGGAAATTTCTATTATGAGGTATTCAAAGCCAATAAAACTGAATTTTTCTCTGATGGAATACATCCATTGCATGCTGCCGTCGAAAATTATAAAAAAGCCCATGAACTCGATCCAATGGATAAACTGAAAAACGAGATGATTCTTAAGCTTGAAGGGATGTATAATAATCTGCGAACCCTTGCATCTGAAAAATTTGACGCTAAAGAGTATGGTACTGCAAAGGACCATCTGCTGAATTGCCTCGAAATTAAAAAATTCAGGTTCTACAAGGGAGCTATTGATACCGTGGTTATGTTTTATGCCGGAGCTACAGCAAACCTTTCAAAGGACTATGCTAAAGGATTGGAATTAATGACATTATGCCGTGATATGAATTATAAAGGAGAAGCAGCATATGTAGGAATGAAAGAAGCGTACTGGGGATTGAACGATACAGCTAATGCCATTAAAATACTGAAAGAAGGAATGGTAAAATGTGATCCGAACACAAATATCATTTTTGAACTTGTTAATATCTACCTGATTACGGGCATTTCGCCGCAGGATGCACTTACATATCTTAAAATGGCACAGGAGAAGGAGCCGACGAATGTTACGTTATACTGGGCAGAAGGCAATCTCAATGAAAAATTGAACAGGCCCGAAAATGCTATTGCGTCGTATGAAAAAGCGATAAAGGTCGACTCGACGTATTTCAATGCAGTTTTTAATATAGGGGCAATTCATTTTAATCAGGGAGTTGATATTTTAAATGCTGCCAAGGATATTCCTATTAACCAGGAAGCTAAATATACCGCAGAGATGTTACGAGCTGAAGAAAAGTTCAAACAGGCCTTACCATATATAGAAAAAGCAGCTACGCTTGAACCAGAAAATCTGGATTGTCTGCGATCGCTTAAGGAAATCTATATACGATTGAAAATGAATGACAAATACAATTCAGTGAAACAAAAACTTGAATCTTTACAACCGAAATAATCATAAGGGGGACACTTATGTCTCCCTTTTATTTTATAATCTTTTATTTAACATAATATTAATTATAGGACAAATATTGAGGATTTCCGTCCAGCTCTGCTGGTTAACATAAAATCAGATATCGGCCGCAAGGACGATATCGGCAAGGATTTTATGTTAAAGGAAATCCTCACTATCTAATGCTGTCCTTCAAAAGCCAAATTCAGATATAGGTCGCAAGGACGATATCGGCAAGGATTTTATGTTAAAGGAAATCCTCACTATCTAGTCAATCCTTAATAAGATTTTAAGTTGTTGATAATGAACATATTATGTTAATA
>CAZRNJ010000133.1:0-7107 GCA_964601385.1 uncultured Bacteroidales bacterium
CCATAAATAGGTATACGGACTGTGACCGCTTGAAGCGCTAAGGTCAATAGAACCGCTATTTTCACCACGGCATTTAACCGTATAAACCGTTGCTGAATTAATAGGTATAGGATTAACCGTTATGCTGTCGAAATATTGAGAGGTAGTTCCATTGGTAGTGGATATTCCCCGGATATAGTAACGTGCGGCGCCCATACTGCCGCTTAATGTGCCGTTGACATTAACGGTGGAGGTTGAGACATTGCCGGTATCAATTGTTGTTGGCGCAACCCATGATTTTGAATCGGGATCGGATAACTCAAAGCGGATTTGAGTTCCAACGGGCCAGTTGGCAGTAGGCGAGGTATTGTATTCAACGCTGAATGAATTGCCCGGACATAGATCGTCCGGTAATACATTAACTATAGTTATTCTCTGGCAGATATTGGTGCCGTCAATTGTTATACTATCGAGGAATTCAGATGTTGTTCCGTTTGATGTGGCGATTCCCCGGATATAATATTTCCCGGCAATAACTGATAAAGCGAGTGTTCCGGTAACATTATTGGTAACTGTTGACACGGGTCCGGTACCTATGACAATAGGCGTTGTCCATGTTTTAGCATTACGGTCGGATAACTCGAAGCGGATCTGTGTCCCGACCGGCCAGAACATGGATGCAGTGGTGTTATAATCAATACTGATATTATTGCCGGGGCACTGATTGTTGGGGGTAGCATCAACAATAGTAATTCGTTGGCAGATATTTTTATTCCGGACGATAATACTGTCATAATACTCTGATACGGTACCGGTAGTTGTTGCAATACCACGGATATAATATTTACCTGCGGCGAGATTAACATTCAGTGTTCCTGCAATATTGACAGTGGATTCAGATAATGAACCGGTTCCCAGGGTAATTGGAGATGTCCAGGTTTTAATATTTACATCAGACAGTTCAATACGCACCTGTGTTCCGCCAGGCCAGTTGCCAATAGCCGAGGTGGTATAATCAACCTGAAGAGAAGCTCCCGGGCAGATTGAATCGGCGCTGGTGGCCTGCAACGTAATTTTCCGGCAGGGAGGGAGTACAATTTTGTTGGATGTGTCTTTAAGGATACGGGTATCAATATCAAATCCGGAGACACAATAACAGACATCAAATGTTTGAACAATAGCTGAAGTAGTATCATTAGCCACCAGGGCATTAGTTGTGTATGTAGTATCAGTTAGTGAAGATGCGATATGAACCTGAGAAGAGTTTCTGTACCAGGAAAAGAAGGAAGGGATGGTAGTGCTGACATTCTTCAGGGTATCAGCCACAAAGGTTCGGTTTTCGGTATTGCAAGCCGTTGTCCCGCCTGCTGTTTGTTTGATATGTACGGCAGGTTTCCGGCTGTACAGAGGTGTTGCGCTGGTACGGAAGTAGTCGAACCGTATAAAGGTTGAGGGATCACCATTCCACCCGCCATCGGCCTCATTGGCATAAAGGACGATTTTTTGAATACCGTTAACCGGAAAATTTGCCTTATAGTGCACCCAGTTTGAATCGGTGAAATTGAGGGTGTCAAACCAGATTACGCCGCTGGGGATATTGGCATTTGTTCCCAGGTCAAATCGTCCGATCCGCAGGTGATAATCGCTGTAAGGCGGAAAGGCGGCAGTAATACAAACCTTAAAATAAAAGGAAAAGGTATCGGTAGTTGTTGCATCAAAGAAACAGGTATAAATCTGAACTTTGGGTTGGTTAACATTTGATTTTAGTCCCCAACTGCCATGGACATTTGAAGATGCATTGCGGCCCTGCATACTCCATATTCGCCAGCATTGGGGCCACCAGGAATAGGCATGATTCGGATGGGAATAGTTTGATTCAAAATCAACGATATAAGGGCTGGATTGTTGTTCCTGGGCAATGGCTGTGAATATGGATAGAAAAATTATTAAAGGCAGGAGTAAAAATTTATTCATAGTATCCGGATTAAATTTTACATAAAAATAATAATAAATAAATTAAAAAGACAAAAAAAAGTTTTTTAAATGACATTTCAAATGTTTGATAAAAAATGAGAAAGATTTTTATGGCCAGAGCAGCAGTTGTTTTTTTAAATTTTAAAGTGCTTTATAAAAGCCAATCTTGTGGTGATGTTTCCTGATGCAAGGCGCTTAAAAAATATATATCATTTAGCTTGTCTATTAATAATCTAAATGGTTATTTTTCTGATTCGGGTCATTATTGAAAATCCTTTGACAATCAAAGATTAACAGAACCAATATAATAGTTTATTATTTCAAGTGGTTTTATTGAATATGTTAGGATTAACAATTAATATTGAAAGGTGTTGAAAATAAAACAATCGGGCCGGTTAATAACTATAATCTTAATTTTTAGAATACAGGTTGATGTCTTTGTTTAATTTTAAACCCTGATTTTGCAGTTGAAATTTTGTTTATTCGAAAAAATATTGTTATTAAAATAATTAACAATTAATTATCATTTTGCTTGTTTACCCATTTACATCTACATACTCAATATTCACTTTTAGATGGTGCCTGCAATATCAAGCAATTGATGCAGAAGGCAAAAGACAACGGCATGAAGGCAGTGGCCATCACCGACCATGGTAATATGTTCGGGGTTAAGGATTTTTATAATATTGCCAAAGCCAATGAAATTAAGCCGGTAATTGGTTGTGAGGTTTATATGGCACAGCGTTCACGTTTTGACAAGGACAGTCAGGATAAAGGCGACCGCAGCGGTTATCATCTGATTTTATTAGCCAAATCACTTGCCGGATACCATAATCTCGTTAAACTGGTGTCATACTCGTGGATTGAAGGATTCTATTACAAACCACGAATTGACAGGGAGTTGCTGGAGAAATATCATGACGGACTGATTGCACTTACTGCCTGTATAGCAGGAGAGATACCGGAAAATATCCTTTCAGGCCAGATAGCCAGGGCAGAGGAGACAATACAATATTTTAAATCATTGTTTAAAGATGATTTTTACCTGGAGATTATGCGTCATAAAACCGGTGATCCTGTAATGGACAATGATGTATATTTTAAACAAGAAAAAGTAATCGCACAGTATATTGAATTATCCAGAAAATATACTGTAAAACTGGTAGCTACAAATGATGTGCATTTTGTCAACGCATCTGACGCTAAGGCGCATGACATATTAATTTGCCTGAATACCAATAGTGAGATTGATGATGATGCCCGTTTACGTTATACACAGCAGGAATATTTTAAAACACAGGATGAGATGGCTGCCCTGTTTAGCGATCTTCCCGAAGCCATTGATACCACGGCAGAGATTGAAGGAAAGATTGAGGAGTATTCTCTGGAATGTGACCCCGTAATGCCTTTTTTCCCAATACCTGAAGAATTCGCCAATGATGATGAGTATCTTAGGCATTTGACATTTGAAGGCGCACAACAGCGATATGGCGTTTTAACACCACAACATCAGGAACGATTGGATTTTGAATTAGGGGTGATTAAAAAGATGGGGTATTCGGGTTATTTTTTAATAGTCCGGGATTTTTTGACTTCTGCGCGTGAAATGGGTGTATGGGTAGGGCCGGGCCGCGGATCGGCAGCCGGTTCGGTGGTGGCCTATTGTAATTATATTACTGATATTGATCCATTGCAATACGGATTGCTGTTTGAGCGTTTTTTGAATCCCGACCGTATCTCGATGCCGGATATTGATATTGACTTTGATGAAGACGGACGCGACAAGGTTCTTGAATATGTAGTAAATAAATACGGGCAGCAAAAGGTTGCTCAGATTGTAACCTTTGGAACTATGGCGGCAAAAATGGCTATCCGTGATGTTGCAAGAGTATTGAAACTTCATCTTTCCGAATCAAACCGGCTGGCGAAGATGGTTCCCGAAACACCCGGTATAACGCTTAAACAGGCCTACGAAGAAGTGAAAGAATTGGCTGTGGAGAGAAATTCGGCAAATCCTCTGATTGCCGATACACTTAAATATGCTGAAACGCTTGAGGGGTCGGTTCGGCAAACCGGCATACATGCCTGTGGGGTAATTATCGGACGTAACGATCTGATTAATCATATACCGCTTTGCAAACTGAAAGATTCACCTCTGCTGGTAACCCAATATGAAGGTGATCACATGGAAAGTGTAGGAATGTTGAAAATGGATTTTCTTGGTTTAAAAACACTTTCTATCATAAAAGATGCAGTGGAGTTTATCCGTCAGGGGCGGTCGGTTGAGATTGATGTTTGGAAACTGCCATTGGATGATGCTAAAACATATGAATTATACAGCCGGGGAGATACAACAGGCATTTTTCAGTTTGAGTCGCCCGGAATGCGGAAATATCTGCGGGAACTTAAGCCCAACCGGTTTGAGGATTTAATTGCCATGAATGCTTTATTCCGGCCAGGTCCTATGGAGTATATCCCCAGTTATATACGACGTAAGCATGACAAAGAAAAATTATCGTATGCGCTTCCCGAGATGGAAGCTGTGCTGAGCGAAACGTATGGTATTACAGTGTATCAGGAACAGGTGATGATTTTATCTCAGGTGTTAGCAGGTTTTACCGCCGGTCAGGCAGACAGTTTGCGGAAAGCCATGGGCAAGAAGCAATTCAAAGTAATGGAAGAGATGAAAGAAAAATTTGTTGAGGGCTGTTTGAAGAAAGGGATAGATGACAAACTGATTGTAAAGATATGGACGGACTGGGAGGCCTTTGCGCAATATGCATTTAACAAATCACATTCGACATGTTATGCCTATTTGTCGTATCAGGCGGCTTATCTGAAGGCCAATTACCCGGTAGAGTTTATGGCCGCAGTACTATGCCGGAACCTGAACGATCTGAAAAAGATTACCAATTTTATGGATGAATGCCGCCGGATGAATATCGCTGTTCTCTGTCCTGACATCAATGAGAGCAGTTATCGTTTTACTATCAATAAAAAAGGTCAGATACGTTTTGGAATGGGAGCGATTAAGGGTATTGGCGAGAAGGCCGTAGAGGAAATCATCAAAGAAAGAGAAAAAAACGGTCCATACAAAGATATTTATGATCTGGTTGAACGGGTAAACCTGCAAGCCGTGAATAAAAAGAATCTGGAAGCCATGGCTTATGCCGGCGCCCTGGATAATCTTCCACCGGCGCGCCGTTATCAGTATTTTATTTCTGATGAGAAAAATGTATCAACAATAGAAAATCTGCTGCGGTACGGCAATAAATATCAGTCAGAGATTACTACGTCTAAAAACAACCTCTTCGGCGATGGTCAGCATACGGCCATAATTAAACCAGAAATACCCACAGGTGAAGAATGGAGTCAGATTCATCTGTTGAATTTTGAAAAAGAGGTAATCGGTATTTATCTGTCATCACACCCCCTCGATCAGTATGCCTTTGAGATGAAGCAATTCTGTAATACAACCTTGGCAGGGCTTCATGATCCAAAGGCACACAATGGCCGGGAGCTATGTTTTGCCGGCATGGTGACCGAAGCAAATCATGCCGTTACGAAGACAGGTAAAAATTATGGTTCGATGCGTATAGAGGATTACTCGGAAAGTTACCGGCTGATGTTTTTTTCGAAGGACTATCTTGATTTCAATAAGTTTTTTATAAAGGGTGCTCTCCTGCTCATCAAGGGTAAGTTTCAGCAAAAGACATGGCAGAAAGAAAACCCGGAGGAGTTAGAGTTTAAAGTGAAGAGTATTACTCTCCTTTCGGAGGTTCGCGATCAGATGATAAAAAAGATAACCATAACGATTCCAGCCCAGGAAGTTTCAGAAACGCTGATCAATGATTTTATGCAGATGACCACGAATGTTAGCGGCAATGTTTTACTGCGGCTGGTATTTTTCGACCAGCAGGGAAACGTAGAACTGGGTATGTTTTCGCGGAATAAGCGCATACAGCTTACTGACCAGTTTCTGGCGTTTCTTCAGAATAATCCGGTGTTGGAGTATAAGTTTAATTGAAGACACCGATTGGAGTTTGGCGCCAGCAGGGCGAACGGGGAAACTTATTAAGGATTGACTAATTATGGCTAAAATTCAACCAGGTATGAAATAACCGATTCATTGGTCAGGAGGACAGTGCAATTATTGACAGTAACCCATTTAGAACTTAATGCGGATAGCTGCACCGAGCCCTCGGCTGTAAATCCTGTAAGCTGCAAGGGTGTGAATTCATAGGTTGTAAGGGCCGGATTATATTTAATACTGAACTCGTGATTTTGTTCATCGCGAACAAAAATGACTGCTGAATCGGCATTTGTCACATTAAACACCTCAAAGGTAAAACCAACATTTATATCTATCACGCTGCTTGAAATATGAGTGGAATCAATGGAGGGGAAACCAATATGACTGCAGTTTATGGCGGGAATGCCGGAGGTTGAGTTACCGCTGACCTTCCAGACGGCTTGGCCCGAGGAAAAAAGATTGCTGTATATATCCTCCAAGTTGTAAAAGCCACCATCGAAGGTCAGTGATTGATTATTAACCATAACATTACCACCGCTTAAAAACACCATTGGATTAACTAAGGCATTATTAAAAGTCGCAATTGCAAGATCCAAGGTTGTTGTAAATATATAATTATATGTAGTGTGCCTGACCGCATTCAGGCATGCTGCTGTCATCACCTGGTTTGCAGATTCTGTAATGGCAGAAGGAGCCGGTGTAACATCATCCTTTTCCTTGTTATCGCAACACGCCAAAAAGATGATTAAAACGATAAATATCCAACATGTTTTCATAAATAATAAAATTTATGGTTCTGGTATAAATCTATACTCGAAAGGAACCGGAATTTCGTATTCGTAACCCATTTTTCATCGTTGCGAGTTTATGTTTAACCGATCTATTTAAAAAATACTGAATAAGACAGTGTATGTGTAGACGAACAATAGACAATGCAATGACTTGTATTTACAACCGTATGAAAAAAGGATGCAGTAATAAAAATATTTCCGTAGCCACTGCTAAAGCCGGCTAATTCAGATGCCTGAATGGTATGGTTCAACACCGCTGAGCTGGTGGTTCGACGGACTTTACTATCGGTTGGCACACCTGAGAGTTCAATCATTACACTGTCGCCAGTG
>CAZRNJ010000134.1:0-7008 GCA_964601385.1 uncultured Bacteroidales bacterium
AGCATTCATTAAAGGTTAGCCGGTCATATTTTACTGCATCGTTATATTTTTCAGTATCGGCAGAATATACGCCATCAACGCGTGTTCCTTTAAGCAGCAGTTGGGCATTGATTTCTGTGGCGCGAAGCGCGGCAGCGGTATCGGTTGTGAATAAGGGATTTCCGGTGCCGCCGGCAAAGATGACCACCTGTTTGTTTTTTAGTTGCCGGATACAATCATGCCGGTTGTAGAAGCGTGCCACGGGATCCATGCGTATGGCGGTCATTACTATTGCATTAATATTTTGCATTAGCAGTGCCGATTGTAGCGCCAGCGCATTAATCACTGTAGCCATCATGCCCATATAGTCACCGGTGAGCCGGTCTATTTCAGGCAGGTTTTGGTTTACCCCTCTGAAAATATTTCCACCGCCAATGACGATAGCTGTTTCAACGCCAAGATCGGTTATTTCTTTTATCTGTGAGATGTAGTGTGATAGCTTGGGCGAACAGATACAATCGTTCTGATCCATCAGTGATTCGCCACTAAGTTTAAGTAATATCCGGTTATATTTTATCGTATCCATAGGTTAATATCTACAAACGTAAAGAAAAAAAAACATAAATGCAACCGTTTAGCAGAAGGTATTGATAGACAATAGTAATTAAGTATAGAGATCAGTAAAACAAAAAAGCCCCGTTTGGGGGCTTTTCAATCAGTCGGTTAGTGAATATCTGACAAATGCTGTAACCGTAAGGTCTTTGTCTGTTTCTTGTAAATATTGAGTAACGGTTTTTTTCTGGTCTTTAATAAACATTTGTTCGAGTAAAGTGTTTTCTTTAAAAAATTTGTTCAGTTTACCCTGAGCAATTTTATCGAGCATGTTTTCGGCTTTCCCTTCAAGCCGTGCCTGTTCGCGGCCGATTTCGAGTTCGCGCTGGATAACATCAGCCGGAACACTGTTTTTATCTACTGATACCGGATTCATGGCTGTTACCTGCATGGCAATATCTTTAGCGACTTGTAAATCGGCAGGTTTTTTGGTAAATCCAACGATGGATGATACTTTGTTTCCCGGATGGATGTATCCAGTAACAAACGCAGCGCTGATACTTGTGTAAAAAGACAGTTCAATTTTTTCGCCGATTTTTCCTGTGGCATCAGTGAGTTTGTCGGCAATCAGGCGATTATCAATTTTCAACGCCTTCAGGGCATCGAGGGTTGCAGGTTTTTCATTGATTGCAGTATTCAGGATGCTTTCGGCGAATGCGATAAATTCGTTGTTTTTTGCCACGAAATCGGTTTCGCAGTTTAATACAATCAACGCTCCATGTTGGTTGTCCGATGAGGTTTTTACCAGAACAACACCTTCGCCGGCTTCACGGTCGGCTCTTTTATTGGCAATTGCCTTGCCTCTTTCACGGATAATTTTTACTGCTTCATCATAATTACCATTGGCTTCGGTGAGGGCTTTTTTACAGTCCATCATCCCGGCGCCGGTCATTTGTCTAAGTTTTGCAACATCAGATGCTTTAATTTCCATATCTGTTATTTTTTTCAATCAGAATTATTCATTATCATCTTCATCAGCTTCGGCTATTTCGACATCGGCTTCATCCGGCTCATCCTCTGTATAGTCATCATTTTTGATGGTTTTTTCGATGCGTGCCGTTTGTTGAGTTTTTTTGTTGCGGCTTCGTGACGGATTTTCTTCGTCGTGTCCGGTTTCTTTATCCTCTTTGTCTTTGTCTTTTTCAGATTTCCGTTCGGTGAGACCTTCTTCAATGGCCTGGCAAACAGTATCAATAATCAGGAAGATTGATTTTGCGGCATCATCGTTTGCAGGGATTGGAAAATTCACCTTGTTTGGATCGGAGTTGGTATCAACAATGGCGAATACAGGGATATTTAAAATCTGCGCTTCGCGAACAGAAATATGTTCTTTTAAGATATCTACTACAAATAAGGCGCTGGGCAGACGGGTCATATCAGCAATACTGCCAAAATTTTTATCGAGTTTGGCGCGCTGACGTGAGATCTGCAGTTTTTCGCGTTTTGCAAGATTATCGAATGAGCCGTCCGTCATCATTTTGTCAATACTGGACATTTTTTTGATGGTTTTACGGATGGTGGGGAAGTTAGTCAGCAATCCGCCCGGCCAGCGTTCGGTAACGTATGGCATATTGACCTGTTTCACGCGTTCGGCAACAATATCCTTTGCTTGTTTTTTTGTCGCCACAAAAAGGATTTTCCGTCCCGATTTTGCAATTTGCTTTAATGCGCTAGATGCCTCATCGAGCTTGACAATGGTTTTGTGAAGGTCAATAATATGGATGCCGTTTTTTTTCATAAAAATATAGGGAGCCATGGCAGGGTTCCATTTCCGTTTGAGGTGGCCAAAATGCACACCTGCTTCAAGTAATTGATTAAAACTGATTCTTGACATAATTTTAAGTTTACGTTCTTTAATAGTTCAATTACCGGGTAGTTCTGGCAATGGCTCGAAGTCCTGGTAATTTAGATTCTAAACAGTTATACAATTTATAAATTAACGTTTACTGAATTGGAAGCGTTTGCGGGCGCCCGGCCGGCCAGGTTTTTTCCGTTCAACCTGACGGGGATCCCTGCGCAGTAAGCCCTGGGTTTTGAGCATGGTACGGCGTTCGGGTTCCTGTTTAACCAGTGCACGAGCTATTGCCAAACGTAAGGCCTCGGATTGTCCTCGAAGTCCACCTCCGGCAATATTTGCCTGAATATCTACTTTGTTTTCTACGCCAACAATGCGTAAGGGTTGTGTTACCGATTCCTGATTTTCGAGAACAGGAAAATATTCTTTAAAATCTTTATTGTTAATAACGATTTTACCGTTTCCTTCACTTAAATAGATTCTGGCTACTGCTGTTTTACGGCGGCCTACGGCTACAATTACATCCATACGATTATTGGGTATCATTAAGGTTTAATACTCTGGGCTTTTGTGCTTCGTGCTCATGCTGGCTGCCGGCATAAATGTACAGGTTTTTAAATATAGCCCTTCCTAATTTGGTTTTTGGAAGCATACCGCGAACGGCTTCCTCGATAATTCTGGTCGGGTGTTTGGCTAATAATTTTGCCGGAGTGGTAAAGCGTTGTCCGCCGGGATAGCCGCTGTAACGGACATACTCTTTTTTTTCGGTCTTATTGCCGGTGAATTTTACTTTTTCGGCATTAATGATAATTACATTATCGCCACAGTCAACATGCGCTGTGAATCCGGGTTTATGTTTGCCTCGTAAAATCATGGCTACCTGTGTACACAGGCGGCCAACAACCTGATTTGAAGCATCAATAAGCACCCATTCTTTACGAACGGTGGCTTTATTTAACGAAATTGTTTTGTAACTTAAAGTGTCCACGTTATCTTTACATTAATATTAACAAAAATGGAACGCAAAAATAAAACTATTTTTATTAATACCGATTAAGATTGCAAATTATTTGTAGTTTCTATCGTATGTTATTGATAATGAATGAAAAAAGCTGTTGATATTTATTTCTTTTTCTATTGGGCTACGCTGATTTTAGTCGCGGTTTCACTTCCTTTGTCTAAATACACATTGAGTATTGGCATAATTCTGCTTTCTGCAGGATGGATCTTTTCCGGACATTTCAAGGGATTGGCCTCACTTTCCGGCCAACAAAGTACCGTACTGATTATTGCCGTCTTTTTTATAATTAATCTGATTTGGCTGTTAAATACCAGTGATTTTGTGTTTGGCTTCCGTCATCTGAAAATAAAATTGCCCTTGCTTATTTTCCCTTTAATTATGGCTACATCGCCGGCATTGAAAGAAGAACTGGTGAAGCGCATATTGCTTTTTTTTGTTGCGGCTGTCGTTGTTTCTACGCTGATCAGTAGTTTTTATTTTTTTTATGAATCATCCAGGATGTTTGCCGATATCCGGCAATATTCTCTGTTTATTTCTCATATCCGCTTTTCACTGATGATTGTTTTTTCGGTGTGCATACTTTGGTATTATGGTTTTTATCTGGCAGCTCCGGTGAACCATCGTATTGCAGCGATAATCGTTATTGTATGGCTTGTTTTTTATATATTTCTTCTTAAGACACTTACCGGCTTGATTTTGTTGCCATTGATGGTATTGATTTTATCTGTGATCACTGCTTTTCGTTTACCGCTAAGGCCGCGCAGATTACTTTTATCTGCTATGGTTATTGGAATTTTGGTTTGTGTGTTATTTTTTTATTTTGGTTTTAACCGGTTTAAAGCCAGAAATTCGGCCTATAATCATCAGCCAGTTACGCATACTGTTAATGGGAGGCCTTATGAAAAGCCATATTGCACGCAATATGAGAATGGTAATCTAGTATGGCATTTTGTTAATGAGCAGGAACTGAAACAGGCCTGGGCAGGCCGGAGTCGTATTGATTATCATGGAACGGATGGCAGGCAACAGGATCTTCGCTTTACGCTTATCCGTTATTTATCATCAAAAGCGCTGACGAAAGATTCGGCCGGACTTTCGAAGCTTACCGATAACGATATAAGGAATATTGAAGCCGGGATAACCAATGTTATTTTTGAAAACCGTTTTTCGCTTTATGCCCGTTTATATGAAGTTTTATGGCAGTTTGAACAATACCCGCGGGTTGAAATACCCGAAGGTCATTCTGTTACTATGCGTCTGTTTTATTTTAACGCCGGTTGGAGTATAGCGAAGCGAAATTTTCTGACTGGTACCGGAACAGGCGATCTGCAACATGCATTTGACGATTATTACAACACGCATTATCCACAACTGAAAACATCTTCACGACTTCGCGCGCAGAACCAGTTTCTTACTTTCCTGATTTCTTTTGGCATAGTGGGTTTTGTGCTTGTTGTAGCATCGTTTATCTTTCCGGTTGTTCTTTCGGGGCAATACAGAAATGTATTATTCATCTGTTTCCTTATTATTATATTTTTTTCAATGCTTTATGAAGATACCCTTGAAACGCATACCGGTGTTTCGTTTTTTAGTTTTTTTTATACATTATTTATTTATGGCAGAAATAGAAATTGAAAAGGAACGGCTTACCAGGGCATTTTTTATGCAGGATGTTATTGATGTTGCACCCTCATTGCTTGGAAAGGTTATTGTTCGCAGGATGAGGAATGGCTGCGAGTTACGTTTACTGATCAATGAGGTTGAAGCATATCGTGGAGAGGAGGATAAGGGCTGCCATTGCAGCAAAGGACGTACAGCACGTAATGACGTGATGTATCACAAAGGAGGTCTTATTTATGTATACCTGATTTATGGTATGTATTGGATGTTGAATATTGTTACGGGAGAGGAAGGTCATCCGCAGGCCGTATTGATTCGCGGCGCAGGCGATTATAATGGTCCGGGAAAACTGACAAAAGCACTGGAAATTGATAAAACATTTTATGGTGAAGATGTTTGTCATTCGTCCCGTATCCGGATTGAAGAGGGTTTGAAAACGACAACGTATGTTACTACTCCCCGGATAGGCATTGACTATGCCGGTGAGTATTGGAAAAAAAAGCCATGGCGATTTGTTCTTACATCTTGAAAACTTTGTATGTTTGATTTTTTTTTAATCGTATTATGAATATTTTAATTATTGGTTCAGGCGGCCGTGAACATGCGTTAACATGGAAGTTACGGCAAAGCAAACAGGTTGATGAGATATTTATTTTGCCTGGCAATGCAGGTACAACGCTTGTGGGCAGGAATGTTCCGGGAAATATCAGTGATTTTGCGGCTATCCGTGATACCGCGGTGATGTTAAACATTGGATTGATGGTAATCGGGCCCGAACAGCCATTGGTTGAGGGTCTGCATGATTTTTTTGCAACAGACGAAAAGGTAAAGCATATCCCGGTTATCGGACCTAAAAAGACCGGCGCCCAACTGGAAGGCAGCAAAGCTATGGCCAAGAAATTTATGCAGCGACACAATATTCCAACGGCTGCTTACGGTGCTTTTACTTCAGATACATTGCAACAAGCCGAAAATTTTCTTGATTCACTGCAGCCGCCTTACGTGCTAAAAGCCGATGGCCTGGCTGCCGGTAAAGGTGTTATTATTACAGCAGATAAAGACGAAGCCAAAACGACTGTCTGTGATATGTTTTCAGGCCGTTTTGGTTCGGCGGGAGCTACCGTTGTTATTGAAGAATTTTTAAAGGGAATAGAATTATCGGTTTTTGTGATCACCGATGGGAAAAATTATCTTTTACTGCCCGAAGCAAAGGATTACAAGCGGATTGGAGAGAATGACTCAGGCCCGAACACCGGAGGGATGGGAGCTGTATCGCCGGTGCCGTTTGCTGATAGTGCGTTTATGAAAAAGGTGGAAGAACGGATCATCAGGCCAACCATTGACGGACTGGCACAAGACGGGATCGAATACACGGGGTTTATTTTTTTCGGGCTCATCAATGTACAGGGCAATCCGTATGTGATCGAATATAATGCCCGTTTAGGCGATCCGGAAACAGAAGTTGTTTTGCCCCGTATTACAAATGATCTGGCCGAAATACTTTTATCGGTGCATAATGGAACACTCGGCAGGCAAACAATCAATATCAACCCAAAACCGGCAGTGACCGTTATTGTTGCTTCGGGTGGTTATCCCGGCGATTATCAGAGGGGTTTTCCAATATATTTTCCGGATGTAACGGATGACAGTATCTTATTTCATGCCGGCACAGCCGAGAAGAATGGTTCTGTGGTTACATCCGGGGGTCGTGTACTTGCTGTTACATCCTTAGGCGCAACACTTGCAGAGGCGCGTGAAAACAGTTACCGGCTGGTTTCCGGTGTACAGTTTGAACAATGCTATTACCGGCGTGATATTGGTTTTGATATTATCTGACAATCTATGTTCTACCGATTATTTCGAAGTTATACGCCGGCATTGATACTAATACTTGCTGCATTAACTATGCTGTATTGGTTTTCGTCGTTAATCCATCCGCCAAATAAAATGTTTTTGTTCGATCATACTCCTATGCCTTTGT
>CAZRNJ010000135.1:0-6982 GCA_964601385.1 uncultured Bacteroidales bacterium
GCATGGTCGCCGCAATCAGTAAGTATCGAAATGTGGGATCGAAACATTACGGCTAAACAGAAATATAAATTACCGGTGTATTTTTTCAACGAAACATCAACGGCTGCAACACTTTTATGCAATATTGTAATTGAACAAAACGGAGAGATACTCTTAACCAAACCATTGGGAGCAACAGTACCGGCACACGGTAAAACCATCAAACACCTTTATCTTACTATGCCAAAAGAGCCGGGCAGATATACAATTAAGGCCATTTTACTGAACCAGCCATCAGAAGTAAAATATCCCGTTATTTCACAATGGAATTTTACAGTACTCAACACTGAGATACCTGCCGCTGTGCGGAAAGCAACATTCGGTATCCTGCCAGGCGAAACTGAACTGATTCGCGGATTAAAAGATGAAGGTATTATAGTAACTGAACCCGATGACGATCGTGTAAATATTATCATCGGATCTGCCTTTACCTGGAAAAAAGTGCAACAAGGAGATAAAAAAACACTGAAACTTCTCGAAGCAACGATAGATGAGGGTAAAGATGTTGTATTGTTAGACATCGGGCCGCAATATAAAGGACAGGGTTATCCCGAAAAAAAGAGCGACCTTGGACCATTACAAGGCGTGACAGTACTTGACAGCGCACACAAAATACAAACAGATCTCATCAAAGGCATCAGTATAAAATTTACTGAAACAGCCGAACCGGAGAGCCATATCCATCCCACCCGGAACGACAGTAGTTTATGGAACCGGCTCGACAGAAAAAATACATGGCTATGGAATGGAATGCGCGGCGGACTGATTGTTCCGGCAGCCGAAATGGAAATCCAGGGTCTCAGCCCCGAGGGCTTTCTCTCCCTCTGGAAAACCAGGGGTGCCGAGGAGGATAAAATCCGTAACGGCCCATATTTTGCTTACGTTTTACAAGATTTTTATAGTTTTTCAGAGAAGCCATCAGACAATAACACAATTGCTGAACTAAGGAAAAAAGTAAAATTCCTGGCCGATGATGCACCGGCTTTGGCTGCATCACTTAACCCCAATGCACCGGTACAAATCATTGATCTGACCACAGCATATCAGTCGGGTTTAACAGGACAGGCCTCTCAACTAACAGCATTGGTGAATGCCGGAAAAAATCTCACCAAAGTACCGGTAATCATGATTGAGTTCGGGCATCAAAAGGGACAACTGCTCCTGTCACAACTATTCACTGCCGGACGTATAACCAAAACTAAAAACCAGAGCGCCCCTTATGCCATCCGATACGATCCGGCAACCATCCAGTTTGTCATGAACATGGCTGAGACAGTACTAAAAAAAGAATAATAAAACAAGAAAATAATGATTATTTTCCATTAAACTCTTCAGCATAAACCAAAGAATCATTCAGGTTATACAACCGTACATAATCAAGAGCACCCCGACCGGATGCCTTAATATAAATGGCTTCAATATCACCAATCAACTTAGTATATCCTGCCGTATAAATCTTTACATCATCAAAAAAAACAGAAGCAACTAAATCGCGGATTTCAAGCCGAATGATATGCCATAATCTGATATCTTTTTCAAAATCAGATAATATTTCATTAATACCGCTGATACCAAAATCTGAAATTTCAATACGAAGATTGTGCTGACAACCGGGAGTGACAAAATGAATAGTTATGCGGTTCGTTTTTCCTTTTATAACCATAGCAATTTCCTGACATTTGACCTCGGTCATTTCCTCATCGGCCTTCATCCGGATCTCAATGGATGATGAATCCATGGAAATATTAAAATCGCGAACAATTAAGAATTTCGAGAAGCAATTTTTCCGGTTAATGATGGAGCCGAGAGACCTGAACTCTTCTTCGGGTATATAAATATATGAAGGATTACCTGTTTGAATAGCATACTTTACCGGGTAAAAATTATTATCATCAATCACCCCGGTCTCCCATCCATTGGATTGGGCAAAAACAGATATCTTTTTAACCACTTTGCTGTCTATAATCAGAGAAGCATACGTGCTGATGGGCGCCATATAAACATGTTGAACCCTATTCTTTTCTTTTGACACCTTGTACCATGTCCGTTTATTACCAAAATTGATATAAATACTATCACTTCTTACTTTAGATACATCATAAAAAAAAGTAACATTCAACGGTGTCATCCCAATGGTATCGGCAGCATAAAAAGTAAACACCGGATGATTAAGATAGCGGTTATAAAAAAACAAAGCAGATAAAATGAAAATGGCCATGCCAATTATTATCAGTATCAGTTCCGGCAGGGATCCGGGAAGGCGGATATTTTTTTTTGTTGACTGTTCATACTTTTCCTGATTCAATAGTTTATCCGCTGAACGGGGCTGTGAAGAAAGATAGTGATCCCAGCTCTCAAAGCCGATAAATATAGCGAGCGCATTTTTTGTTTCGATTTGCGGATTATATTTATGTCCTGCCTGATTATCGTACAACCGCCGTAATGTTCTCGGACTAATAACAATATTACTTGCATTAAAAATCTGTTTGCTTAACCGGTTAAAGTGAGAATTTTTCCATTCGTTGCTGTTGCCCCAGTTAAGCTTATCAACAATACTAATCAGACACTTATTCAAATATTGTTGTTCAGGATTCATAGATAATTAAACTATTCCAAAGATATTAAAAAGATTATTTCCATGCAGAGAGCTAGCGGTGGCAATGCTTAAAATTACTATTTTTGCTACAAACAACAACCATGGAATGGTTTGCACAACAAGATCACATTTTGCAGGCGCTGCTGGCAACGTTATTCACCTGGCTGGTAACAGCGGCTGGCGCCTCACTGGTTTTTCTCTTTAAAGGATTTAACCGGCGCTTGCTTGATGCCATGCTTGGTTTTGCTGCGGGCGTAATGATTGCAGCCAGTTTCTGGTCGTTGCTGAATCCGGCTATTGAAATGTCGGAAATGGAGGGCATGATCACCTGGCTTCCTGCTGTCACCGGGTTTCTGGCCGGCGGGCTTTTTCTTTTCGTTATTGACCGTATACTGCCCCACCTGCACATGGGACTGTCCATGAATGAAGCCGAAGGAATAAAAACAAAATGGCAGCGCAGCGTTCTTCTGGTTCTGGCAATCACCTTACACAATATACCGGAGGGGCTTGCAGTGGGAGTAGCTTTTGGCGCACTGGCCGCTGATATCCCATCTGCCACATTGGCCGGCGCAATAACATTAGCTATCGGAATCGGCTTACAAAATTTTCCGGAAGGTGCTGCCGTTTCGGTACCTCTGCGACGCGAAGGCATGAAACGCCGGAAAGCATTTATGATCGGACAATTATCCGGCATTGTCGAGCCCATTGCCGGTGTTACCGGCGCCTATGCCGTGGTCGTTGCCAAGCCCATTCTCCCCTATGCTCTGTCGTTTGCTGCCGGCGCAATGATCTTTGTTGTTGTTGAAGAGCTGATTCCCGAATCACAGTCAGACCATAACACCGATATCGCAACACTCGGCACATTACTTGGTTTTGCCGTGATGATGTTTCTGGATGTAGCGCTTGGATAATGAAAATTATTGCTGACGATAAAATACCTTATCTTAAAGGAGTCCTGGAACCCTTTGCTGATATCGTCTACCTGCCCGGCAAACAAATCACAAACGAAACAGCGGCCGATGCAGATGCGCTGCTAATCCGTACCCGCACTAAATGCAATGCCGCTCTGTTGCAAGGAACAAAAGTTCGATTTATTGCTACAGCTACCATAGGTTACGACCATATTGATACCGGCTGGTGCGAGCAAAACGGCATTACCTGGGTTAATGCGCCGGGATGCAACTCATCATCGGTTCAACAATATATTGCAGCTGCAATATTACACCTTGCCTTAAACTATTCGTTCAATCTATACAATAAAACACTCGGTATCATCGGTGTAGGAAATGTTGGCAGTAAAGTGGCAAAACTGGGACAAGCATTGGGCATGAAAGTGCTTCAAAATGATCCTCCGCGACAACGAAAAGAAAAATCGGACTACTTTATTTCCCTTGACCGATTACTTGAACAATCGGATATTATAACACTCCATGTGCCGCAGATTACAAAAGGTACAGATAAAACCTATCATCTGGCAGATAATAATTTTTTCGACAAGATGAAACCCTCTTCATTTTTTATTAATAGTTCGAGAGGCGAAGTAACGGATACCACAGCATTAAAAGAGGCATTAAAAACCAAAAAACTTACAGCGGCTATTGTTGATGTATGGGAAAACGAGCCCGATATTGATACCGAATTACTGAAAATGGTGGAGATCGGAACCCCACACATCGCCGGCTACTCAAATGATGGCAAAGCCAATGGCACTGCAATGTCGGTTCAGCAATTGTCACGTTTTTTTCATCTTCCGCTGAATACCTGGTACCCTACAACGATCGAAAAACCAGCATTTCCCGAACTGATACTGAACTGCACCGGCCGTTCGTTTGAAGATGTAATCTATCAGGCCATCCTAGCCAGCTATGATATCAACAGCGATAACAACCGGTTACGCTCATCTGTAAACACTTTTGAATACCAGCGCGGTAATTACCCTTTACGCAGGGAATTTCCATTCTATACAATAAAAATTAACGGGGATCATTCAGATATCGGAAAAACATTATCTGCCATTGGATTTAAAGTTACCGGGCTGACCCCAACAGCACCAGAGTAGCGCCAAAGCCATACTCTTCAAAAGATGCATCCTGATAAACAGCAGTACCACGGTACTCTTTATCAATAATATAACGTATCTCCTGTCGCAAGCGACCTTCTCCTTTTCCGTGAATAAAAACGATTTTCTTTTCCCTGTCTCGAATGGCCTTATTCAACTCTTTTCTGAAAAAAGAAATCTGAAGATCAATCTTATCCTTATTTGTCATGCCGGCTTCGGTTTCCACTAACTCATGCATATGCAAATCTACTTCGCGTACCCCCGGCCGGGGATTTGGCTTTGCAACTTTCTGAAGCCGCTTTTGTTCCTTTTCCTTAACAACCATTTCTATTTGAGATGCCGGTGTCTGTTCAATAACGGAAGTAAGATCAGGTACGTTCAATGGATAAAGAACTGCCTTTTCTTCAAAAAATGCATTTGATGTAAACGTATGAGTGTCATATAAAGATAGCGGCATAACATTAACGCGGGTATTCAGTGGTTCTACGGGAAAATATGTGGAAGCACGATAAATCAATGCCTGGAATGCGAAAACCGGATTTGCAGAAATTATACCTCTATTGAATGATTGCAAAAAAAATTTTGAATTTGGTTCAAGGGAACCTGATCGCAAAGGAATAAACTGCTCACCATCAACACGGGCAAACACATAGTAAAGCCGGTAACTGCAATCATTTACCAAGTAAGCATCAAGATCACATTCCAGCAAACGGCGCATATCAGAAGGTACCAATGCAAAATATACCAACGGATTGTCTTTATCAATCTTATTCATCTCGCATATATCCGGCAGTACTTCCTTGATATCTTCATCAAGAAAATTCTCATCTGCTTTTTCAGAATCAGGTTTTTGCTCTATACCCAGAATTTCCTCCTCTTCATCAGTAACTATTTTGACTAATTCGCTAATGCGGACAGGAAAATCAAAACCATCGGCATCGCGTACCATAGCCATTCCTTTATCAGAGATACTGATCACAACGCCACCGCCCACATCATTCAGAAATTTCACCCTGTCGCCCTTGCTAATCTTCATAAAATAGAAATATTCGCAAAAATAACAAGATATTCTATATTTGCACAACGAGAAAGGAAGCATGGAAACACCGTTCTATACAAAAGATTTTGACTATACTCTGCCGGAAGACCGCATTGCCCGGTTTCCGCTTGAACAGCGCGACCAATCGAAATTGCTGGTGTTTTCTCAAGGAATCATAACAGATACGCTTTTTGCCCAATTACCGGAATATCTTCATTCCGGTAGTTTGCTCGTTATAAATAACAGTCGTGTTATCCATGCCCGGCTTCGGTTCACAAAAACGACCGGAAGCACAATTGAGATATTCCTGCTCACTCCACATACTCCCGGCGATTACCATGAAGCCCTTGCAAAACGTGGCTCCTGCATCTGGCAGTGCATAATTGGTCATCTGAAAAAATGGAAAAATGAAAAACTGACACTCACATTTAACTATAATAACAACACTGAAAAACTGATCGCTGAAAAAAAATCGGGAAACAGCAATCATCTGATACAATTTACTTATTCGGACAACTTAACTTTTGAAGATGTTCTGCAACACAGCGGGGCAATACCATTGCCTCCCTATCTGAATCGCAAGCCAGTAGCATCGGATCATGATAGGTACCAAACCATCTATGCCGCAGAAAGTGGTTCGGTTGCGGCACCAACAGCCGGACTACATTTTACCGATAATGTATTAACCCGGCTGGCAGAAAAAAAAATCAATAAAACTGAAATCACACTGCACACGGGCGCCGGAACCTTTCTGCCGGTTAAAGCCAAGCTGATCACAGAACATAGGATGCATACCGAATATTTTATTGTCAACCGGAAACAGATAAAACAACTGCAACAATTTCAAAATAAAATTACAGCGACGGGTACTACAACACTGCGATGCCTCGAAAGCTTATACTGGATTGGAGTCAAACTAAAAACATGCTACAAGGATTTGCCTCACCATCTGCAACAATGGGAATACATAGATCTTCATCAAAATATAACAGTTGATGAGTCATTTTCGTCAATTATTGCCTATATGGATAATCACGGACTAAACGAGTTTAAGTCATCAACCTCTCTGATGATTATTCCGGGATACAGGTTTAGAATAGTA
This sequence comes from uncultured Bacteroidales bacterium, assembly GCA_964601385.1. Taxonomy (GTDB): domain Bacteria; phylum Bacteroidota; class Bacteroidia; order Bacteroidales; family JBBRXJ01; genus CAZRNJ01. The sequence continues at coordinate 6,836 of CAZRNJ010000135.1, forward strand.
AACCGGCTGATTACCAATTTTCATCAACCACAAAGTACCCTGCTGATGCTTGTTGCAGCATTCACCGGTAACAGATGGAAAGATATTTATCTGCACGCACTGCAAAACGGATACCGCTTTCTGAGTTATGGAGACGCTATGTTGTTA
>CAZRNJ010000136.1:0-6971 GCA_964601385.1 uncultured Bacteroidales bacterium
GAGTAGCACAACTATCGTGCAGACGACCGCCATAAGCCGGCAGATGATCATTTTTAGTCATATCCCCTATACCGGCCTGATGCGGGTACAAACCAGTAAGCAGACAGGCGCGTGAGGGACAACTACGGCCAGCATTATAAAACTGTGTCATCCGCATTCCCTGAACAGCAAGTGAATCAAGATTAGGAGTACTGATTTCCGAGCCATAACATCCAAGATCAGAGAAGCCCATATCATCAGCCAGTATCAAGAGAATGTTCGCTCGCGGATCGGGACTCTTCTCGCTGCAACTGCACCCACCCAAAACAATACTACCCAGCAGAGGCACCAAGGTTGAAAGGTTTACTTCTTTCATACTATATATTTTTGATAAAAATAAAATTTTTCGATGAAAAATTAACCATTAGATTTTTTTGTACCTTGCACAAAAATAAACCTTTTAAATGAACAATCCCCTGAACTTTAACACCACCGGGCTCGTTGTGATAGGACTACTCTCCTGCACGAGGGAAAATAAAACACCGGTACCTGCCCCGGCTCCCGACCCCCGGCCAAACATTCTGATTATTTCATGTGAAGATCTGAGTCCGCGGCTCCACTGCTATGGCGATTCACTTGGACGTACACCCCATCTCGACCGGCTGGCAGCTATGGGAACCATCTATAACCGTGCGTATGCTACCACGCCCGTATCGGCCCCTTCACGGTCAAGCATTATTACCGGCATGTATGCCTGCTCCTATGGCGCGCAAAATATGCGCACCAACAGCAAATCATCAGTTGCCAGCGCCCTTGACAGTTTAAAATATAAAGATTTTTTTGATTTGCCTTTGTATGATGCCATTCCTCCCGCTGACGTCCGCTGTTTTTCAGAGATCATGCGGCAGCAGGGATATTACTGCACCAATAACAGCAAGACGGATTATAATTTTATACCACCGGTCACCAGTTGGGACGAAAGCAGCAAACACGCGCACTGGCGTAACCGACCGGCCGGAAAACCATTTTTTGCTGTATTTAATATCATGGCGACACACGAATCACAAATATGGAAACAAAGCAATGATACGCTGATCACTAATCCCAACTCAGTCACTGTACCCCCTTTCTATCCCGATACAAAAAAAATTCGCACGGATATTGCCCGTATCTATGACAATATGAGTAGGATGGACAGCGCCGTTGGACGCATACTGCAAATGCTGGAAGAAGACAGTCTGACTAAAAATACAATCATCATGTTTTATTCGGATCATGGCGATGGTTTGCCTCGCTACAAACGGAGTGTTTACGAAACCGGTTTGCAGGTGGCTTTTATTATTGCCAAACCCGAAAAAAGTGATGACAGCAAACGATCGAACCGGCTGGTATCACTAATTGACGTAGGGCCGACCGTGTTGACATGGGCAGGTATTCCTGTGCCGGGATATATGCATGGCACACCCATCAGCGATACTGTGCCACCCCGTGTATACTGCTATGCCACAGCCGACCGTATGGATGTTGCCGTTGACTGTTCACGCAGTGTTTGTGATTCACAATACAGGTACATCCGTAACTATATGCCTGCTATACCTTATGTGCAAGAAATACCCTACCGCAACCAGATGGCAACCATGCAGGAATTATATGCTTTTCAAAAGCAAGGGAAATTCAATCGCTTACAGAGTCAATGGTTTGCAAAAACCAAACCCAAAGAAGAGCTCTACGATATCATTAACGATCCCTATAATCTCCGTAACCTGGCAGAACTGCCCGCCTATAAAAAAGTACTTGACCGGATGAGAAATGCTCATGAAACATGGAGGAATGATGTTGGCGATTTATCCATCGTAACCGAAAAAGAAATGATTAAACAACTGTGGGGCGGAAATACACAGCCACAGACACTCTTACCGGCCGTAACGCTTCAGAATACGGGAACCGATTCAATATTAATAGGCCTGACCTGCGCTACTGCCGGCGCATCAATCGGCTACCGCTTCCGCTCAGAAGGACATAGCTGGAACATCTACAATACGCCTTTCATTGCGCATGCTAAAGCAGAAGATACTCTCGAAGTCGTGGCCCATCGTATTGGTTACAAACCATCACAACCACTCACAATATATGTCAAACCGTAACCATGATTATCGTCAAACGATATTTCACAACCACCTGTTTTTTACTAATCATCCTGAATGGGTCAGGACTGGCGGCCAAAAAAGATATAGCTACAGACGACACCATCATAGTTATACATTCGATAGCTGTAGCCGGAAACCGCACCACGCGCGAAAAAATTATTATCCGCGAACTGACATTTGCCACAGGCGACACCCTGACTAAAACCGAGTTGACAGAACGAATGAAACGCAGCCGCCAAAACCTGCTCAACCTGTCGGTCTTCAATTTTGTAACCATCGAATCTATGGACGGCCCTGATGGTACTGCTGTACTTATACTTGTAGAGGAACGCTGGTATCTGTGGCCATCGCTCATCCTGGAACAGGCCGACCGAAACCTCAGCAACCTGTTGCACGAACGTAACTGGTCGAAAGTTGACTACGGACTGGGTTTACAATTAGACAATTTCAGAGGAAGGAACGAAACGCTGAAATTTTCCACTACGCTTGGTTACAACAAACGATTCACTCTTTCGCATACCAATATCTATCTCGACCGGCTACGTCGAAACTCCATGGAATTCAGTGTTTCGTACCTCAGCAACGATCAGGTGGACTATCTTGTGCAAAACAACAAACTGCTTTCGTATACATCACCCGAAGGCCAGATTGTTGAAACATTCAAAGCCACCGCGGGATATGCATACCGGAAGCATCTATATCAGAAACATACAGTGTACCTCGACTTCAAAACATGCAGTATCAGTGATACCGTAGCAGCGCTGAACCCCGGCTATCTCTATCACGCTAACACAGCTATACAGTTTATGTATCTCACATACAACTACACGGTTGACCATCGCGACTCAAGATATTATCCGCTTGAAGGATTTTTTTACAGCGGGGAATTACGAAAATATGGTCTCGGACTATTTAACGAGAACAAAATGAATATCCTTCAATTCAAAGCCAACTATAACCGGTATTTCCAGCTTTCGCGCAGATGGTACTTCGGATCAAATAATCAGATACTGAAATCAACATTGGGCAGGTATCCTTTCTATATTGATCATGGATTGGGCTATGGAAAAAACTATATCCGGGGATATGAATACTATGTTATTGATGGCGATGACTATTTTTTTACGAAAAACACATTAAAGTTCAATTTACTGCCTATGCATATCACCCATTTGAATTTCATTCCGTTTCGTAAATTTAACAAAATTCACTATGCTATTCACCTGAACCTGTCGGCTGATGCGGGATATGTATCAGATAACACAAACGATTACCGACAGTATAATAACTACATGGTCAATTCATTGCTTTACAGTACCAGTGCCGGTATTGACCTGGTATCGTATTACGACAGCGTATTCAGCGTGGCTTATGCCATTAACAAATCAGGACTGCGGGCTTTTTATTTTCATTTTCATTCGCCACTCTGATGATAATTATCTTATACTCAAAACAGACAGTAATATTTATCTTTGCATAAACGACACCAAATAAAATGATTTCAGAAGGCACGATAAAAAAAGCACGACATAGTTCAATGCTGTTAAGCATGGCAACCAATGAGCACAAGAATGCGGCTCTGAAACGCATAATCGAATCGCTGGAAAAAAACTCAACCTTGATTATTGATGCGAATAAAAAGGATATGGAAGCAGCCGATGCATCACAGCTTGCCATGGCTTTACGTAAACGACTTTCTTTCGATGAACAGAAATTATCCGATGTGATAACCGGTATCCGCATGCTGATACAGTTAGATGATCCATCGGGAAAAATTCTTTCGGTCACTTCGCTCGACACCGATCTGGTATTGCGAAAAGTATCTTGCCCTTTTGGTTTGATTGGCGTAATTTTTGAGTCACGTCCCGATGCCCTGGTACAGATTGCATGCCTTTGTTTAAAAAGCGGAAATGCCGTGTTGCTCAAGGGTGGCAGCGAAGCTGCAAACACAAACCGCATCCTCAAACAATGTATTGAATCAGCAACGGCATCCTTTGCCGCGGGATGGATCCAATTACTCGAATCACGCGACGATGTAAATGAAATGTTGAAGATGGACAAATATATTGACCTTATTATTCCGCGCGGATCGAATGAATTTGTACGCTACATCATGAACAATACGTCCATCCCTGTACTTGGACATGCCGATGGTGTATGCCATGTCTATATTGATGCGGCAGCCGATCAGGCAATGGCGCTGGCAATAAGCTGCGACTCAAAATGCCAATACGTGGCAGTATGTAATGCAGCTGAAACCATTCTGGTACACAGTACTGTAGCCCCGGCCTTTCTGGTTGCACTGAAAGCAGAACTCGACCGGTTCAATGTTATAATCCATGGATGCAAAGAAACATGCCGGATATTATCAATTCCCTTCTCTTCCGAGCCCGACTGGAGAACCGAATACCTTGATTACAACGTATCGGTTAAAATTGTAAACTCGTTAAATGAGGCCATAGAACATATCAACACTTATGGTTCAGGGCATACCGACTGCATCGTTACCAATGATGAGCAAGCCGCCGCACAATTCATGAACCATGTTGATTCGGCGAATGTATTCCATAATGCCAGTACACGGTTCAGTGACGGATACCGGTACGGGCTGGGAGCCGAGGTTGGTATCAGCACAAACAAAGTGCATGCGCGGGGTCCCGTTGGGCTTGAAGGATTAGTCACCTATAAATGGAAACTTACAGGAAACGGAAATCTTGTAGCGGACTATGCGCAGGGAAAACGAACATTTAAACATAAAAAAATTTCTTAATGTAAAAACTATGACAAATAAAAAGATTATCTGCTGGCTTTTACTGCCGGCGTTTATCGCATGCAATGCACCGTCGGGAAAAGAACAACAATCCGCTTCATCCGAAGTGCTTATTATTTACTCAACCGGACAGCCATATAAAACTATTTCAGATATCACACCATCCGAAATTGATGCTGTGACCTGTGCCACACCGGCCGATATGAACTGCCGTATTATTGCATACCAGTTAGCCGATGAACTTAAATTGCAAGGGCTCACAACGCGTGTAGTCAATGCCAGTGAACTGAAAAGCACCAGAGACATTCTTAACAGCAAAGTTCTAATAATAGGAACACCGGCACGCTACTGGGGAATGTCGTGGGAATTAAAAAAAATGTTTGATGAAGTTTTCAGCAAAATATACATAGCACATAAAGATGAATTTGCTAATGCAACCGTTTTTACCTACTCGATGGCTGAAGTAGACGGAAGCGCTGCAGCAGCCAACCGGTCGGTGCGCTCTGCATTAGCCGACTGCGGAAATAAATGCGACACCTCCTTTGTTTTTTTAACCAAACAAGTATCTAATAATTATCTAAAACAGATTTCGAATATGGCAACTGTTATTATAGATAAGATTAACTGATACAATTTCACCGGCACAAAAACAACAAACATTGATCAACTACTGCAACAAAAAAATAAATTAACCCTTCCGGCTTTAAAATTAACCCAAATTCCGCATTATAAAATGCGGAAACGATTAAGAAATTGTAATTCAGTATTTTTCAAATACTTCAAACAAATTCTAAATCGGGATTATCCCAACTAAAGCGAATAAAATAATTCAAAATGGTATTAGCTGGTAAGATTCATCTGCTCCACGCCGGATGGTTTCCGGGATGTAATGGGAAACGATTCATTTAGTACCAAAGCAGAGTTAAGATTCTTCCGGCGCTTATTTGATAACTCAGCATCTTTCTGCACCATATCGGTATAATAAATGATCTTCCACTCACCCATATAATCTTCAACAAGGGCAGTAAGTGATTCAACCCAGTCGCCTGAATTCATATAAGTTATTCCGTTGTATTCCTGAATGGAAGGATGATGTATATGTCCGCAAATAACGGCGCTGCACTTTTTTGATTTAGCCAGTTCGGCAAGTTCTTTTTCAAAATTAGAGATATATGATACCGCTGTTTTAACTTTCTGTTTTATGACCTGCGACAACGAAAAATAAGGTAGTCCTTTGCGCATCCGGCGGATATTATAGATCTTGTTAAGCCAGAGTAAAAAGGTATATCCGATATCACCCAGTTTAGCAAGCCAGACAAAATTGGTAGATATACTGTCAAAAATATCGCCATGGCAGATATAATACTTCTTGCCATAACTTTCATAGATCATATCCTTCTGGATATACATCCGTCCGATTTGAAAGGGTATGAGGTGATCAATAAAATCGTCATGATTTCCACGCAGATAATACACCTGTGTTTTATATGTTTCCATCATCTTTACGATCCGCTTAAAAAAACGGGTGTGTTTTTTTTTCCATTTGCCATTTTTCCGTAGATGCCAGCCGTCAATGATATCTCCATTTAAGATTAGCGTTTCGCACGAATGGCGTTTAAGAAACCGGACCACTTCCTTTGCCTTTGAATTGGTTGTTCCCAGATGAAGGTCTGAAATGACAATTGTCTTATATTTGATTTTTTTAATCATCCCCCTGCAAAGATAAACATTATCTAAACCGGTTGGTTTCGAAACAATATTAAGCAAATGTTAAGTACAATCAGAGTATCCGATTCCGGATCAGGATGATTTCTTAGCTTGTTGCAACCAACGTGGTACAGCATCGGCCATAATAAATACGGCGCCGGCCATGATTACAGCAGTAAGCACCAGATTAATCATTCCCTGTACCCGTGTTGCCGGTTCGCACACAAGAGGATAGAAGAGATTACGGATATTGAGCCAGCCTGCCGTAATCGTGGTAATACCAACAAAAAGCATAGGCACAATGGTGGCCCATGCATATTTCCCCTTCCCGCGGTTAATTAAATAAGAAGTCCCCACAGCCAGAGCAA
>CAZRNJ010000137.1:0-6905 GCA_964601385.1 uncultured Bacteroidales bacterium
TGGGAGGGTATAATTTATCTCAGGGTTTCCCTGATTTTGAGAGTCCTTCTGAAATTAAGGAAGCGGCTATTCGCGCTATCCGGGGAAATTTTAATCAATACCCTGTTACATTTGGAGAACCCGAATTACGTCAGGCCATCAGTAAAAAAGTAAATTGGTATAATGGAATTATATGCAATCCGGAAACAGACATCACTGTAACGTGCGGAGCAACTGAAGCAATGATAGCTACGCTAAAAGCGATTATTAATCCTAGTGATGAAATAATTATTTTTGAACCATTTTATGAAAACTACGGGCCGGATGGTATATTATCTGGCGCCACACCCCGGTATGTCACTCTTCATTTGCCCGATTGGAAGTATGATTACAATGAACTAGCTGCGAGTTTTAATAATAAAACAAAAGCAATTATTATAAATACTCCTAACAATCCAACAGGCAAGGTTTTTACAACCCAGGAATTGCGTGAAATTGCCGATTTATGTATGAAGTGGGATGTTTATGCTGTCACCGATGAGATTTATGAGCACATACTTTATGACAACCATAAGCATATATCTATCGCATCACTCGATGGTATGGCTGATCGGACCATTACTATAAACTCCATTTCAAAAACGTATTCGGTTACAGGGTGGCGTGTTGGCTGGGCTATTGCAGCAGCACCGATTACAAACCGGATTCGCAAAGTACATGATTTTCTTACCGTTGGCGCTCCCACTCCTTTTCAGCATGCCGCTGTTGAGGCATTATCATTTCCCGTAACATATTATACCGAGTTGAAGGCAAAGTATTCATACGCCCGGGAGCATCTGTACGAGACACTTACCATGAAATGGTTTAAGCCAATGAAACCTCAAGGCGCATATTATATGATCGCAGAGGTTGATCAATTGATGCAGGAACTTAAGGCAACCGATGATTTTGATTTCAGCCGCAAATTGATTGAAAGGACTAAGGTAGCAACTGTACCTGGTTTTTCGTTTTATCGTGACCGTACAGCAGTTTCAAAACAGGTACGCTTTGCTTTTTGTAAACGTATGGAAACATTACAGCAGGCACGACATCTGCTTTTATCTAATTTGTAGTAACAGTAATGCAAACCACAGAAAGAATTTCGGAATGGATGGCAAGGGTTGAAATATACTGTCTCTTGACTCTGGTGTTTATTCTTCCCATATCAAGACAGTACACATCGCTGATAATTTTTTTATGGTTTTTTGCATTGTTTGTTCATGGGGTAATTGACAAATCACTATTATCGGAGTTTCGTTCGAGTTTTAATTATTATTGGCTATTGCTGCCCGGACTATTTTTTCTTTATGGAATAAGCTTATTGTATTCACAGCATTTATCTGTTGGCATTGCCAAATTAGAAACTAAACTTGCCTTACTGGTTGTTCCCATATTAATTGGGTTTTCAAAAAAAACCATTAAGAAATATTTTAAATATTTTCTTCTGTCGTTCATCTTAGGATGTACCATTGCAGCACTTTATTGTTTTTATCATGCAATGAAACTATCTGTTTCTATTCAGGAAACAGGTATTCTTTTTGATCCCCGTCTTAATAAAGCCATTTCGATTAGTGAATCGTTTAAAACCGGCTAGAATATTTTCTATTATCTGACATTTTCGGTATTACAACACCCGACATATTTTTCAATGTATTTGAGTATTGCCATGGCATCTCTGTTGTACCTGATGATTGAAATCAAACGCACAGTTGGTATCGTTGTAATTGCACTCTTAACCTTTTTTCTATTTGTTATTACTGTTTACTTCAATTCTTCACGTGCTGGTATACTTACTTTTTTTTCAGTAGCTGTCGTGGGTATTGGTTTCGTCATTGTTAAGTTTAAATCATGGTTTGTTAGAATTCCTATGTTGGCTATTGTCTTTTTCATTTTATTTATACTCTTTAATTCGAATTACAGGTATAAAAAAATGTTACATGGTTTAGGAATAATTGCCCCAGATACTACAACGACTATTAGTACAAACATTGACAGACTTGATATATGGAAATATACCCTTGCGGATGGTGGTTGGAAATTTCTAGGCGGTGTAGGCATCGGAGATGCACAATCATTTTTAAATCAAGTGTACCTGAAGTATAATTTAACATCATGGGCCGATGCAAATCAAAACACACATAATCAGTATCTCGAAACTCTTTTAGCCATAGGTATTCCCGGATTTTTTTTATTGTTGATTATTTTACTTGTTCCACTGTGGGGTATACCCTCAAATCGTTTTCTTTTTCTTTCATTAATTTTGGCCGTAGTCATTAATATGTGCTTTGAATCAATACTTGAAAAACAATCGGGAGTATTATTTTTTTCTTTATTCTACTCAATTTTATTATTCCAGGCAAAGAATACTAACAACGCATCGGTTTCCGATGAATAAACACGGATAAATATTATCTTTGCAGAACTTAATTACCGGGATGAATTTAATACGCACATGGTTATTAAAAAATTCCGACAGGTATCTTTCAAAATGGCTGATCCTGTTATTCGATATTATGATTGTTGTATTTCTGTTTTTTTTCGCATATGTTATTCGATTCAATTTTAATATCACACAGGTACGCGCCAGTTTTTATCTGTTTCAGGTTCCCTATATAGCCAGTATACTCATTGTTTCATTTTTGTTATTCCAATCCTATTCTGGAATCATCCGACATACAACCATAAGTGATACAATACGGGTCCTTGGCAGTTTAACAACTTCGTTCCTTATTTTTATTTCCATTACATTTTACGTACAACAGACTGCCCCCAATAATTATCTTAATATTCCATTATCTGTTAGTTTAATTCATTATCTGCTGTGTTGTTTCGTTCTTATTAACAGCCGGGTTTTAATCAAACTTATTTATTATCAAATTACAAACCCGACATCTCAGAATAAAAATGTATTGATCTATGGAGCAGGTAATCTGGGTATGGTAACAAAGCATACGCTTAGCCAGTCTAATGCTATTTTTTATACTGTCCGTGGGTTTATTGAAGATAACCCTGCAAAACAAAATAAATATCTTGAGGGCATAAAAATTTATTCTCCACTTAAGGCCTTCAGAAAGAAATTTATTAGTAATAATAAAATTCATGCTGTTATTATTGCCATAAACCAGATACCCATAAGCCGAAAACGAAAAATCACTGAAATTTGCCTTACGCTGGGGCTTGAAGTTAAGGTAATACCTCCAGCTGAAGATTGGATAAGCGGTGAGATGAATGTGAATAATATTCAGAATATTAAAATTGAAGATCTTCTGGGCCGCGAAAGCATTGTATTGGATAAAGCCAATATTATTAAAGGGATTCAGGATCAGGTCGTACTTATCACCGGCGCTGCCGGTTCTATTGGAAGCGAAATAGTGCGTCAGGTACTGGCCTATGAGCCGGCTAAGCTCATCTTATTCGATCAGGCCGAGACACCACTGTATGATCTTCAGATAGAAATTATTCCCAAAATTGCCGGCAAAAAGGTCGAATTCGTTATTGGTGATGTAAATAATAAGGAAAAATTGCAGCAGCTATTTAGTTTACATAAACCCGATGTTGTGTTTCACGCCGCCGCCTATAAGCATGTGCCTATGATGGAGGCAAATCCCTGCGAAGCACTGCGTGTGAATGTAGGCGGCACCCGTAATCTGGCTGATCTTTCGGTTGAGTACGGCGTCCGGAGGTTTGTGATGATATCGACCGATAAGGCAGTAAATCCTACAAGCATTATGGGAGCTACAAAGCGCATGGCCGAAATTTACACACAGAGTTTATGCGAGCAACAGGAAAAAACAACGTTTATCATTACCCGTTTTGGCAATGTGCTTGGCTCGAATGGCTCGGTTATTCCATTATTTAAAAAACAAATAGAAGCCGGTGGCCCGGTTACTGTAACCCATCCTGAAATCACCCGATATTTTATGACTATACCTGAAGCGTGCCAGCTTGTGCTTGAAGCCGCTTTTATGGGCGAAAGAGGTGAGATTTTTGTTTTTGATATGGGCGAATCGGTGAAAATAATTGATCTGGCAGATAAAATGATACGACTTGCCGGCCGTATTCCCGGGCAGGATATCAAGATTGAGATAACAGGACTCAGGCCAGGGGAAAAGTTGTATGAAGAGCTGCTGGCAAATAAAGAGAATACCAAGCCCACCCATCATCCCAAAATAATGATCGGCAGTTTTCAGTCGTTCGATTATTCGCGTACAGTTAATCAAATAAACGGATTGCTAAATAGTTGTGAGAACATGACACACAATGAATTAATTCTTGCAATTAAGCAGATTGTTCCTGAATACACACATAATCTATAAGCCCGGCGGAATGATTTCTGGTTAGCCATACAGAAATTATTTCCTCTTTTGTATATTTGCACTTCTTTTGTCCGATGGTGTAATGGTAGCACTGCAGATTTTGGTTCTGCCTGTCCAGGTTCGAATCCTGGTCGGACAACAAAACGAAATCTATCCTGTTATTTTTCGGGCTTCAGAGCTTCACTGATGCGTTTGTACTTGATGTCTGATAGGGGAACATATCCGGCAGCCGTAGCTTTTTCACCTGCCCTGGTTATATAAAAACGGATATATTCCATGATCTCCGGGCGCTCTGCCGAATTATCCGATACATAGATATAAAGGATACGCGACAAGGGCTTGTACGTGTAATTTTCGATTGTTTCTTTTGAAGGAAATACTGCATCAGAACTTGAACCATTATTCTTGTTTGAGATGGGTATCAGTTTTAACCGGTCTTTGTTCTCTTCATAATAGGCCAGACCGAAATATCCGAGGGAATTGACATCATTCACTACTCCCTCAACCAATACGTTATCATCTTCACTGGGGGTATAATCTGTACGGCAGGCAGTTTCTTTCCCTAAAATCTCTTCGGTAAAGAAATCAAAGGTTCCGGATGCCTTGCCCGGCCCAAAAAGCCGGATTTTTTCTTTTGGCCATGTCGGTCTTACTTGATCCCATGTAGTTACCGGGTTTTGGTTATTATCCATCCAGAGTGTCTTTAGTTCTGCAGTGCTGATATAATCCAGCCAGACATTATTTTTATTTGTAACCAAAACAATACCATCGTATGCAACAGGGATCTCTGTAAAGGTGATCTCCAGCGAATCACATAACCGTTTTTCATTTTCATTAATAACCCGGGATGCATTATTGATGTCTGTTTCACCTTTGCAAAATTTATCAAAACCACCGCCTGTGCCTGATACCTGCAGATCAATTGTTACATTCGGATACGTTGCGGTAAACTCGGAACTGATCGCCTCAGTTAATAGATATACAGTGCTGGATCCGTCAATTTTTATGGTGCCGCTAAGGTTACGTTTTGAAAGGTTGCCGCTATTGCAGCCGGCAAGTATAATTATTAATGATAGAAAGAGCAGTCGCTTCATAAGTATGTTTTTTATACAAATGTCTGATAATAGTTTTTTCTCAGCATTAAATCATTAATAATTCTGTATGAATTTTTTATTAACTCATTGTAAAATGCATTCCGTTAATTTATAAAAGATGTTGGCTTAATTATCAGTTAAACTTTAGTAGTTTACTTTACTATCCAATTCAAAGGGAGATGTTCAGGAGGTTTAAAGTACAGATGTTGCTGGTATTTGGCACTTTTTTGTTGATATTCGCAGCAATGATTTTAATTAATAATCTGTTATATATCAAGAAAGAACGAATAAACAAATCCATAGATGAGATTAGCCGGATTCAGATTATGCTTCATAAAGATATCCTGTTAATGAATAATTTCTATTTGTACGAGAGCCGGAATATTGATTTTTACAGAACAAAAAACAGCCGCTATCTTGCAGAGCATCATCAATTGTTCCGGCAAATTAATAATTATATCAGGCAACTTCAGAATAAACCTGAGATCCGGCGGTTAGATAAAGATGATCAATCTCTTGCCCGGATAGAGAAAATGCTGAAGGAGTTCAGTGATACATTTTATAAGATTGTATTGCTTATGTCTACCCGTGGTTATGAGTCGTCAGGGCTTGAGGGTGAATTAGTATTATATTATGAGCAATTGAGTGATCTGCGGCACGGAATGGCTGAAATAAGAAATCTGAAGCAGGCGCAGCAGTTGTTTTTTAATAATAACAGTTCAGAGAATTATTTGTTTTTAAAATCTGCAGTAAATAATCTGGTAGAGAAAGAGGGCGGGCATCCGGATATTGCTGCAATTTGCCGGCAATACATGATGGTTCTCGATAATCTGGGGAAACTTGATGCCGAGATTGGTTACCGGTTTGATGACGGTTTAAAATATAAAACGGTTGTTTTGTCTAACGAAATCTTGAAATCGGTAAGTAAGTTTGTTACTGAGGCAGAACATCGCCGCGACAAAACCTTTCACCGTATGCAGAGCAGTTTGATGCTTCTGTACTTGTTGAGCGGCATATTGTTTATTATTTTCAGTTTTCAGATTGCAGCCCGTATGGTAGGCCGTATCTCGGCTATCGCTAAAACCATTGAGTCGTTTGTAGCCAGTGATTTTTCTGTCGGCCATCAGTTTACACTCAAAGAAACCAATGATGAAATCGGTGGTCTGATAGGAAATCTCCGTGTGATGCATTCGCGCATTGTTACGCTGATTGGTAATTTCAAGGCATCGGTTGAAGAACAGACGCTGGCCTTGCAGCAACAGAATCAAATGATTGAACAAAAAAATGCCGAGATTCATCATCAGATGAAGCAGCTTTCAGTTAAAAATGCTGAGATTGAGATGCATTTGGATACATTGAACAGAAAAAACCGTTATATTCTCGACAGTATTAATTTTGCAAAACTTATTCAGGAGGCCATGCTTCCTTCTGCGCACAATCTGGAGTCGCGATTTGCAGAGTCGTTGTTTTTTTTTTT
>CAZRNJ010000138.1:0-4846 GCA_964601385.1 uncultured Bacteroidales bacterium
GAGGCCGGCGCTGAAATCGCCAACACCGAAAATATTTCCATTAAGTATCTTGAAAGTATTTTTTCTATTTTAAAACGCAGTGGCCTCATTACGGCCCGAAAAGGAAAAACCGGCGGCTACCGGCTAATGCGCAATCCAAGCCAGATCACGGTACTCGAAATTATTGAAGCCCTCGAAGGACGTCTGAGCCCTGTTGAATGCCTCACCCATCAGGACTCCTGCAATTTCAATCCATTGACATGCACTGTGCATCCGTTATGGACCGAGCTGTATAACACGATCAATAACACGCTTCAGAAATATACACTCGATGATATGATGAAAGATATATTGAATAACCAACAAACCCCGATCGTTACGCACTGATATGAAAATTGCAGTTGGAATGAGCGGCGGGGTTGATTCATCCATGGTTGCGCACCTGCTGGTAAACCAGGGACATGAAGTGTCGGGTATCACTATGTCTATTTGGGACGGAACGTTCTATTCCACCGGCAAGCACGCCTGCTTTGGGCCCGATGAAAAGGAAGAAATTGAGATGGCTTCAGAAATCTGCCGGCAATTAGGTATTCCGTTTCATGTTTTTCGCTGCGCAGAACAATACCGCGAGACAGTGTTGAAAAATTTTCGCCACGAATACCTTGCCGGAAACACACCAAATCCATGTATTATCTGCAATCAAAAAATTAAACTTGCTCTTTTACCTAATTTAGCGCGTGAATCGGGACTTATTTTTGATAAATTTGCCACCGGCCATTATGCACGAATTGGTTTTGACAATAAAAACAAACGATACCTGCTGAAAAAAGGACTTGATAATAGAAAAGACCAGTCCTATTTTTTATACCGGTTATCACAAGAACAATTATCTGAGCTTATGTTTCCGTTAGGTGAAATGACTAAAGAAGAAGTAAAAAATCTTGCCCGGTCGGCCGGTTTGGCTGTTGCTGATAAAAAAGAAAGCCAGGATTTTTATGCCGGCAATTACAAAGACCTGTTGAATATTGACGAACAAAAAGGAGATATTGTATTTGTTGATGGAAAAAAATTAGGTGAACATCAGGGATTCTGGAACTATACGATTGGTCAGCGCAAAGGGCTTGGAGTGGCCTACAGCGAGCCCTTGTATGTGACAGCAATAGACAGCATCCAAAACAAGGTCATTGTTGGCACCTCGGCGCATCTTATCCGTAAATCGTTTAGTGTACATGACCTGAACTGGATCGCCACAGATATTATTCACAAACCGGTTGAGGCAGCCGTTAAAATCCGGTCGGCGCAGCGCGAAATACCCGCTGTGATTAATCCGCTTAACGATAAAGAGGTAATGGTCACACTTCCTGCAGGCGGCGATGCTATTACTCCCGGGCAGTCGGCCGTGTTTTATATGCAGGATATCGTTCTTGGGGGTGGAATAATCAACAATTCAATTCCTGAATGAACAGAATAGCAAAAAATATTATCTCCGGATATCTTCTGTTGATGCTACCGGCAGGGCTTATGGCGCAGCCGGGGGAGAAATCCTTTTTGCAGGCCATTGTTGAAAATGGCGACACGATTCTGGTTGATAATATCCGTGAGGTAATTATTTTTCCCCAACGCACCTTTACAAACCAGCGCGATTATCTTAAATACCGCCGGCTGATCCGTGACCTGAAAATAGTACACCCTTATGCCAAAGTAGCTGCGCATTATCTGGAAGAACTCAATGAAAATTTCATAGATATTAAATCAGAAAATGAAAAGAAAAAATACATCAAAAATATTGAAGAAAAAATCAGAAATCAGTTTGAACAGGAAATAAAAAACCTTACTATACGGCAGGGACGATTACTTATCAAGCTGGTTGACCGGGAAACCGGAAACACATCCTACGAATTAGTAAAAGAGCTGAAAGGTTCATTTACCGCCGCCTTTTGGCAGGCATTAGCCAAACTGTTTGGCGAAGATCTGAAAATACAATACGACCCGCTGGGTGAAGATCGGCTGATAGAAGAAATTATAATTCTGATAGAAAACGGACAATTATGAGATTATTTATAGCCATACCTGTTACACCGCCTCAATGCCTGCGTTCATGTATTGAACAATTAAAAAACAACATCGAAGGAGAGATCAACTGGGTACCGGAAACAAATATGCATCTCACGATACAATTTTTAGGCGATACCAATCAGCAAACGGCTGAAATGCTAATGCAGGATCTTAATGGCCTTACAAGCGATAACGGCGACCGGTTGGTTAAAATTTCCGGCATCGGATTTTTTAAGCATCACGGACGACCATCAGTGATCTGGGCCGGCATACATCCTGCCGCATGGATTACAAACCTGCATAATTCAGTAACCGCAATAACAGCTAAGTATGGATTCGTTGCTTCTACCAGCGCCTATCTTCCGCATATTACCATTGGACGAATCAAAAAAATAATCAATCGCGAAAAATTAGTGAATATTGCCGGTTGTTATTCATTCCCACGCGCAGATACCATTGTAGTCACATCGTTCAACCTCTACGAAAGCATATTGAGAAATGAAGGGGCTGAATACAAAACGATCAAAGCATATCCGCTCAAACGCTAAAAGAACCGTTTGTTGACTGTCTGTTTTAAAAGATTGATGTCTTTCGCTTTTTTCGGTATTTAATATTGTATACCTTTGTAATATTAGTTTACTACCCGATGGATACACCTATACTACTGGATGAAACCTTTGACAAACACAGCAGCAGTGAAATGTACAATTTGTATGTATCACTCGGCTCCTCATTTTTCTCCTATACCATCCATGACCTGCTACGAAATAAATTTATCGGATACCGGAGCATAGCTATTCCTGATGCAGAAAAATCCAACGCGCAAATAGAAGAAATACTTTCCCACGATGAGCACTTACAATTAAAATATAAGAATACCCGGTTTCTTTATCCCTCTTTTAACACACTGCTTTTACCCGAGGCATTGTTCGAAGAGAGCAAGGTTAGAATAATGTTTTCGTATGTTCATCCGCTGACAGAGAAAGATGTTTTAAAAGTCAATAAAATTGCCGGGATCCATTCGCATCTTATCTTTTCTATACCCCAATCGGTCACCTCACTAATTGATAAACATTTTCAGGATGCCAGCTATTATCAGCATTGCACACCGCTGCTTCTTCAGGCGCTGGATAGCGCGAAAACCGGGGTCTGTGTAGTTGCCTGTATCAATGCCGACACCTTACATTTACTCATTATTACCGGCCATCAGATACAGCTCTTCAATACTTACAGCATCCGTACTGATGAAGATATTTTATTTCACCTGTATAACGGGATGCAAAACTGTTCCGTTGACCCTTCAGCCCCAGTCACTGTAACGGGCATGATCCGTAAAAATGATAATCGCTATTCATTTTTAAATAACTACTTTAAAAATCTGAGTATAGCCCGTTTATCAAATGACTATTTATTAAGCTACAAGCTCACTGAAACAGATCATTCCTGCGATTATAATCTATTTAATTTAGCCCGGTGCGACTAATTGGAGGAGAATTTGGCGGACGAAAAATAGCTCTGCCAACAAATATCAAAGCCCGGCCAACCACAGATATGGCCAGAGAAGGGTTATTCAACATTTTACATCACCGGTTTACCTTTAGCGGCATCCGGGTGCTGGATTTATTCAGTGGTACGGGAAGTATCAGTTTCGAATTCTATTCACGAGGATGCCGGGCAATTACAGCCATTGAAAACGACCGGTTTCTGTTTCGCCAGATAAAAAAAATCAGAGATGAGTTAGGATTCACATCAATAAACATCCTGAATGCTGATGCGTATAAAACTCTGCAGAAGGATCCGGGGACCGGTTATGATATCATCTTTGCAGATCCTCCGTATAACCATCCTGACTTACCTACCCTGCCATCCCTTATTTTAGGTGGCCGGTGGCTCAACCCTGAAGGATTGTTCATTTTAGAACACCCAAAGGAGAATAGCTTTAAAGAAGAAAAAGGATTTATGGAGGAGAGGAAATATGGAATGGTGCATTTTTCCTTCTTTCGATCTGTATATCAATAAACCCATGTTTTTCAGTTGAGTTGGCTCAACTGAAAAAACGCTCTATAAAATCTAATATTCTCCCGCTTTGCGGGATCATAAAGATTTTCTACGGCGGGGTTACCGGGTACGCTCAATCGGAAAAACCGTTTGAGCTGTTTGCAGTTTTTCAACTGCAAAATCCCGGATAAATTAAAAAAAAGATTAAAATTTGGTTTGTTAGGACAAAAGCAGTATTTTTGCCTTCCGTTAAACGCAGATAATACGTTTACTTCCAGATCCGATTGTACCTGAAAAGCGTCCGAACCGCTGATGAAGTTCGAAAAAAAATATTGGTGCGGTAGTTCAGTTGGTTAGAATATCGGCCTGTCACGCCGAGGGTCGCGGGTTCGAGTCCCGTCCGCACCGCTAAAGGGTTAGCATTTTAACCCTTTTTTTATGCCTGTTTTCTACGTCTACATATTACAGAGTCAGATTGATAACTCGTTTTATATTGGTTACACAACCAATCTTGATAGAAGACTAAAAGAACATAATTCCGGTAAATCCCGGTATACTGCAAAAAAAATACCATGGATTCTTGTCTATTCTGAAAAATCAGCAGATAAAACTGCGGCCATTAATAGAGAGCGGTTCTTGAAAAAGCAACGAAACAGAAAATTCTACTGCAGATTAATTCAAGGTGATCAATGAATATCAGCCTGTCATCCCGAGGACTCGGGACGGGTTCGAGTCCCGTTTATCCCGATTACTCGGTGATCCGCACCGCTAAAGGGTTAGCATTTTAACCCTTTTTTTATGCCTGTTTTCTACG
>CAZRNJ010000138.1:4946-6823 GCA_964601385.1 uncultured Bacteroidales bacterium
CGGGACGGGTTCGAGTCCCGTTTATCCCGATTACTCGGTGATCCGCACCGCTAAAAATCTCTCTCAGAGACAAGCAAAAGCGCTTAAACCACGATTTTGAGTGCTTTTTACTTTTTAGGACTTGCAAGTTCTTACATTAAATCGCATAATTTTAGTGGACTTTTGGTGGATTAGGTTTTTCGGAATCCAATACAACACGGATGTTTTATTCTTATCTGTTACATTCCGTGTGATCCGTGGGATATTTTCTTCACAAATTGCATGAATAAACTAAAAAATAAAAGCTAAACAAATCAATACCATTGATCAGTTTAGCTTCTAACACAACGAAGAATCTGATTAAAAACCCAGAGATGCGGTGTTCTCCTCAGCCGATTCTTTATCGGCATCAACCGGAGTTCCATTATCATCGCTTTTGGGCTTACGCGGAGTATTCACCTTTTTGGTCCGCTGGGCTTCCATTCCAACCAAATCAATCCGGTTTTCACGCAGAAACATACCGGCAAGGATGGCCTGTTTAATTTCAAAAATCTTCATTTCAATCTCATAATCATCTGAGAATGCCTGTTGCTTTACGTTAAACTCAATACCTTCATCCAGACAATAATCAACTACGGTCTGAATATTCTTACGTTTAACCAAAACCTTGGGATAATCACTTCTTTCTGCCATACTATTTTCTATTAAGTTTAATATACAAATATACGCTTTTCTCTATCACCGGCTTTCACTTGTTAATATTTTTTATCAGACACAATTATCTTAAAATCAATAATTTACAAATAAAATTACAATCTATTCATTATTAACAATTTCAATATCCGGCACAACTGATTCAGATTAAAATTCAACAGATTACATCCGTTCAGGCATTTCGATTCCCAACAACTGCATGGCTGAAAAAATAGTTCGGGCAACAATATCAGAGATCAGCAGCCGGAACCGGACCTGCTGTTCATCATTGTTGTGTAAAACAGGTGTATCCTGGTAAAAGTGATTGTATTGCTTCACTAATTCGAAAGCATAATTTGCTACCAATGCAGGGCTGAGCGATTCGGCTGCGTCTTTTACAACTGCAGGAAAATAATATATCGTTTTAATAATTTCACGCTCCGATTTCAACAAAGCACCGGTGTAGATGCCGGACAGCGGGTAATAGTTCCGTTGCCGCGCTTTAGATAAAAGTGATTGTATACGCGCAAAAGTATATTGTATAAATGGGCCGGTATTTCCATTAAAATCAATTGATTCAGCGGGATTAAACGTCATATTTTTTTTGGGGTCAACCTTAAGAATAAAATATTTCAATGCACCTAGTCCAATAATCCTGAATATTTCTTCTTTCTCCACATCACTGAAATTATCGAGCTTGCCCAGTTCCATGGACATTTCCCGTGCCGTATTAATCATCTCATCCATCAGGTCGTCGGCATCAACTACAGTTCCTTCGCGTGACTTCATTTTACCTTCGGGCAGTTCAACCATTCCGTACGAGAGATGATATAATTGATCGGCCCAGGGATATCCCAGTTTTTTTATAATCTGACGTAACACCTGAAAATGATAATTCTGCTCATTGCCCACTACATAAATCATTTCATCCATTTGGTATTCATTATACCGAATGTGAGCAGTACCGATATCCTGGGTGATATATACCGAAGTGCCATCACTCCGCAACAGTACTTTCTGGTCGAGGCCTTCACCCGTCAAATCAACCCATACAGATCCATCGTCTTTTTTAAAAAAAACACCCTTGCTTAATCCATCTGCCACCAACTGTTTGCCGCTAAGATATGTTTCAGATTCGTAATAAATTTTATCAAACCGGATGCCAAGTTTTTTATATGTTTCATCAAAACCCTCATATACCCATC
>CAZRNJ010000139.1:0-6791 GCA_964601385.1 uncultured Bacteroidales bacterium
TCCTGCAGATTTTACCTTTGTATGCCCTACCGAACTCATAGCATTTCAGGAAAAACTTGCTGAATTTGAAAAACGGAAAATCGCTGTTGTCGGATGCAGCACCGATTCGGAATTTTCGCACTGGAAATGGCTGCAAACGCCTAATCGCGAAGGAGGTATTGCGGGCGTTACCTACCCTTTAGTGGCTGATAATTCGAAAGCTATTGCTTATAATTATGACGTACTTGCCGGCGAATTTTCATATGACAGCAACAACCAGCTTGTTTTTAAAGGAACCCCCATGGCTTACCGCGGTCTTTTCCTGATTGACAGAGAAGGTATAGTACGGCATCAGGTAGTAAACGACCTACCTCTGGGACGCAGTATTGATGAAGCATTGCGCATTGCCGATGCATTGCAGTTCTATGAAAAAAACGGAGAAGTTTGTCCGGCCGACTGGCATCCGGGCGAGAAAGCAATAAAACCGACACAGGAAGAAATTGCAAAATATCTGGCAGAGAACTGACCGTTTTTTTCAGTTATAACCGTCTCCCTATCTGGTAAATACTTTATACCGGCTGTATAACATAATTTTGTTTTTACAAGGGTTTGCTTATCTTTACCTTTTTTGAAAATTTAGAGCTAACAAGCTATGAAACTACCGGGAGAATGTCAATCACTGGATGAACTCCGGCACGAGATTGACAACGTAGACACTCAAATCATCGAATTGATTTCCAAACGCTTCGGTTTTGTCAAAGAAGTTGTTAAATATAAAAAACACGACCGCGACAGTATCATTGCAAAAGATCGTTATAATGCGGTAATCAAGAAACGCAGAGAGTGGGCTTCACAAAAAGGTCTTGATCCCACAGTTATTGAAAAGATGTACCGCGAAATGATGGACTACTTTATCCGGGAAGAATTAAAAATTGCCAACAATCAGGAATAAACAATAAACGATAATTATGTACAGGAAAGAAATTAAAGTGATTGATTGCACCATCCGCGATGGTGGCTTGATGAACAACTGGCAGTTTAACGACGAATTTGTTCTGGCCGTTTACCAGGCACTTGTGGAATCGGGTGTTGATTATATGGAAATTGGCTACAAAAGCAGCGAAAAAGCTTACTCGCGCAAAGAGAACGGCCCCTGGAAATTCTGTGACGATAAAGATTTAAGACGTATTGTGGGAGAAAATATGACAGACATTAAACTCTCGGCTATGGCTGATATTGGCCGGATCGAGTATGACGACATTGCTCCTAAGTCCGAAAGCTTACTTGACATGATTCGTGTAGCATGTTATGTTAACCAAATGGACAAGGCCATTGCCTTGGCAGAACACTGCATGGATAAAGGATACGAAGTAACAATAAACCTGATGGCTGTATCAAAAGTAATGGAAAGAGATTTGGATGAAGCGCTGAACGATGTTGCCAAATCACGCGTACCTATCTTTTATCTGGTAGACAGTTATGGGAGCATGTATTGTGAACAAATCGAGGACCTGATGAATAAATACAAAAATGCATTGCCTGGTAAAACCATTGGCATACATGCCCACAACAATATGCAACTGGCTTTTTCGAATACCATTTCGGCAATCATTCATAATGCCAATATGCTCGACTCAACAATTTTCGGACTGGGAAGGGGTGCCGGCAACTGTCATACCGAGATTCTTCTTTCATTCCTGAAAAATCCAAAATACCGCTTAGCCCCGCTGTTTAAAGTTATTCAGGAACATTTTCTGCCCCTGCAGAAAAAAGTTACCTGGGGTTATCATATCCCATACCTAATTACCGGCTCGATGAATTTTCACCCCCGCAGCGCAATGGCCTGGATGGAATCAGACAACCACGACGACTTTCTTACTTTTTATAATAACATTCTTGACGGGAAAGATATTGAATAACGAATAATAACTACATGTGATTATTCAAAGTGACAATCAGCAGATTTTTTGTTGATGGCGTAATTTTATATCTGTCATCGAGACGCCGGCCTACAACCCAGATTATTTTTTCTCCATCAGCCAGAATCCATGTATCCTGCTTATCGGCGAGCGACATCTTTTCGTCAATAAAGAAATCGCTGAGTTTCTTACTGTTCGTCATGCCTAAAGGGATAAATCCATCCCCTTTTATCCATTGCCTCAATATCAAAGGAAAACTAATCTTATCCCGGTCTATACATGCGATGTCCGGATTTTGAGGTATTTTAAAATCATTGGCCATTTGCTCCTGTTTAAATGTGATGGACAGCGGCTCTTTAATATTACGGGTATGTTCTTCTATATAATACCTTTGAATCTTGTTGTTTCTGCGATAAATGATGAGTTCTTGCCTGTCCTTTACCAGTAAGTGTGTCTTACTAATAAAACGTTTGCCTGACACACTGTTTAATGATGCAAGAATTGCCTTAACCTGCGCCCATGTAAATCCATATTCATGAATAAACTCATAAAGAAATGTTGCTGCCGGCTCAAGCGTTTGCAAAGCCGGAACCGAAATATAAATTTTACCGTTGCGCATAGAAATTAACTCTTTTCGCTTTGTTTCAACCGCAGATAAATAGATTTGAGCCACATCCCGGAAATGAGCAATATTTTCGGAAAATGTAGCGGAAAAATCCGGATTGAGTTCACAAAGTAACGGGATAACTTTATGTCTGATTTTATTTCGTTTATATTTTAGCGAATCGTTTGATGAATCATCCCGGTAGGGTATCTCATTTGACAAGGCATACTGCTCAATCTCATTGCGATTGGCAAAAAGTAACGGACGTATAATCCGGTGCGTCCGGGGTTTCATGCCTGCAAGTCCGCGAATGCCTGTTCCGCGGACTATATTTAAAAGTACTGTTTCAATCGTATCATCGTTATGGTGAGCAATGGCAATGACTTCACAGCCGGCAAGAATACAAACCTCCTCAAACCAGTCATATCGCAGTTCGCGCGCTGCCATTTGAACCGATAATCCGTTGTTTTCGGCATATTCTGCTGTATTAAACCGTTGTTTATAAAATGGTACTGCAATTTTTTTTGCCTGATCCTGCACAAATAATTCATCATCATCCGACTCCGATGCGCGCAATTGAAAATTGCAATGAGCAACTGCAATCTCATATCCTGCATTAAGCATCAAATGCATCAGAACCATCGAATCTATACCGCCACTAACAGCAACAAGAATCTTATCTGATGGTTTACAAAGCCCATTTGCTGTAATATATTGTTTTAACCGGTCAATCATACCTATAAAAAAGCCCCGGCGAGAAACCAGGGCTTAATACAATACTTAGATTTTATTTAATGATTAACACTTTACGTACCCTCCGCATATCACTTGCTGAAAATTCAACCAGATATGGCCCGGATGTTATTTCAGACGACTCAATCATCAATCTGCCTGTTCCGGCTGGCTTATACTGATGAAGAAGCTCTCGAACAACTGTCCCATCAAGTTTCAATAAAGAAACCGTAACCATGCCCGGTTCAGCCAGCGTATATTCCACCGTTGTAAAATTACTAAATGGATTAGGATAAATATTCAGTTCGTCATTGAGCGAAACAAGCGGTTCATCATCAGCAGCAGCAGGACTTTTAACATTCACCACTTCACATGTCTTATCATACAAATTAGTAATCTGATCCCATACTTCAAGACAAACAGTAAAGGTATCACGTTCCGGTATATAAGAAGCAGGATAATACATGTGTGTTGGATTTTCGGTAAGGGTATCAAACGAACCATCGCCAAAACTCCACTTTAATTTGGCTGCATCGCCATGCGAAATAGAGACAAAATCAACAGGATAACCCTGCGCCTTGGCGCGCGTTGAATCGCCAACATCTCGACCAATCGCTGTTTTAAGGCCGGCTGTATTTATTCGTACTTTAATCATTGCGTAGGCAGTACTTCTACAGGTATAATTATCTGTAATCTTCAATGATACTTTATAATAACCGGGGTTTGTAAACACAATACCAGAAGGATTCTGCAGATTTGATACTTGTCCGTTACCAAAATCCCACTCATAAGACATCGTACCATAACTGGATGACTTATTGAAAAATGACACACGGGTTACTGTTCCGCTATCCACTGTGTAAACAAAACCGGCATTGCATTTTCTGCTGTAGCTGCTGCCAACGGAATAAACAGATTTACATTTTGTGCAGCGTATGGTGTCGTGAAAAGCAGTTAGACATGCCCGATAGTAACCATCTTTAAAATAGCTGTGAGTAGGATTCTTCTGGGAAGAGGTATCCCCATCACCGAAACTCCAGATAAACCGGTTAACATTACCAATTGTCCGGTTATGGAATGCCACATAGTGAGAGCCACTATTGTCGGCATGATAAATAAAATAGGGGGCGATATCATTGGAAATCGCACCAATAGTTATCGCTTGTTTTGAAAAATCCATACAACCTGTATCACGCACCGTGTACATAACAGTGTATGATCCGGGTTTTGAAAACTGATGTACAGGATTTGCCTGAGTTGAAACAGTTCCATCACCAAAAATCCAATATCTGCCCAAAGGATAACCCAAAGTAGTTGAACGGAACGAAACAGTATTGGTGGCTGAATCAATAAAATAATCAAACGTAGCATTACATTTCACAGCGCCAAGCTGAATCGTCTGATAGGTATAATCGAAACAGGTAGGATTAACTACATCATCTACACCAATCATGGCTACAGTATATAAACCGGGATTGTATTTATGCTTTGGCGTTAATGTATTCCATTCGGTTGTACCATCGCCAAAAAACCAATATATATCAGATAATCCTCCGGTTTGAACACCAAAGAACTGAACCGAGTCATTTGTAATTAAATAATTAAACCGAACCGAACAAGCAGAAACACCAAGTGTTACCGGCGTTGAATACGAAAAAACCTGCTTATTTATCGTATCTTTTATAGTCAGTGTTATAGTGAACTTCCGTTGTACATCTATTATATTCCGGTAGATGTGTGCTGGAGAATGTTTTTTTGAAGTGTAACCATCGCCGAAATCCCAAAAGTACTGCAGCGTATCTCCTTTCACCGGCAGGTAATTAGTAATCACTACGGTTGAATCGTTAGGCGTATTGATGACAACATTATTGACATTCAAATCGCCCGGCTTAATCAGAGCCCCCGCATAATCGGCAACGGACTGAACAGTTACGGTCTGGCAGAAACTTTTCTTTACAGCCATATAATCTTCAATGGTTAAACAAACATTGTACATACCCGGGGCTGAATATTTGTGTCCTGCCCATTCCATCATTATAACAGTATCTTTGGACCCATCACCAAAATCCCAGAAATAAGTTCCATCGGTAACATAGGGCCCTGTAAATACCAATGAATCTCTGCTTATGTTTGAGCTATACGTAAAATTGGCCGACCACTGCGCCTGCAGCGTAATTAGGCCTAGATAAAACACACCGAAAAATGTTAAAAAATGTTTTTTCATAGGAATTAGGTTTTAATTAAGTATAAAGGTAAAAATAATCCTGACAACCAAAATATTTATGACATTTATTATAATAATTGTAATTGGCTTATTCTTTGTTAATTAGAATTAAATAAACAGAAACCACCCGACCGAATTGATTTCACCAACCCAGTCAATCCAGATACACTTCCAACAATGTTGTTTCGGATGAAGGAATCAAACTGATTTCATCAAGAACAGCAGGTAACAGAAAAGTATCACCCATGCCAAATTTCTCAGAATGATTATTATAACGGATAGAACAGAAACCTTGTGTACAGATATAAATAACAAATGAATCGAGGCCGTAATAATCTTTCTCAACCGGTTGATTAAACCGGAGAATATTGGTTGAAAAATATTCGCACGAAACAAGATTAACCGTTTTGTTCAGTACGGGCAGCTTTGTGGCAACACATTTATCATCCTTTTTGTAATTAATTACATCCAGCGCAAGATCGGTATGAAGCTGACGGGTTCTTCCTTCTTTATCTTTCCGGTTATAATCAAAAATCCTGTATGTGATATCCGACGACTGTTGTATTTCAGCAAGCAGAATACCCGCACCAATACCATGTACTGTGCCGGCAGGAATAAAAAAAGTATCACCTGGCTTTACATTGTGTTTTGCAAGGATTGATTCTAAAGTATTTGCATTAAGGTGCGTTAAAAACTCCTGCTTCTGTGTATCTTCTTTAAAACCCACGAATAATTCGGCATCCGGTGCTGCTTCAATAACATACCACATTTCGGTTTTTCCCTGCGATTCATGCCGCTGTTCAGCAATATCATCACCGGGATGTACCTGAATAGATAATTTTTCGTGCGCATCAATAAACTTTATCAGCAACGGGAAAGACATCCCAAACCGATCATAAACCTTATCGCCTAACAGATCGCCCATGTACACCTCGACTAATTCCTCGATAGTATTACCCGCAAGAAAACCATTTATAACTACTGAAAGATTACCATCCACTCCGGATAGTTCCCAGCTTTCGCCAACCGGTGCGGCTGATTGCTTTTTATTTAAAATCCTGTGCAGTTTATCTCCGCCCCAGATAGTTTCTTTAAGTATTGGTTTAAACTTTAAAGGGTACAATTCGTTTTCCATGATTTATTTCTCTTGTTGCAAAGATAAAATTGTTTCAAAGAAAACCGGCCTCAAAAAGGCAGGTTTGAAATAAAGCAGGAAAAAACTATATTTGTCCGTTAAACCATTTTCTCATGCTTGACACGATAAAAACCGAACAGGTTCTCTTTCTGGATATTGAAACTGTACCGGCTGTTGCAGAATACAGTATGCTAACCG
>CAZRNJ010000140.1:0-6735 GCA_964601385.1 uncultured Bacteroidales bacterium
AATCTTCCTTTGATTTGAACACCAAAGGATTGATTTTCAAGAGCGTTTTTCAGTTGAGAGTAATCAACTGAAAAATCTGGGTTCATTATTTCTAATAGTTTCTATTAAAAAGTTGGATTTAAATTTTGTATTTATGAAAAATATATATATTTGCACCCGATAGTAACACGAAAATAAAAATAGTAACACGAATAATAACTTAATTTAAACAGTAAAATGAAACGGATAATATCCTCTATGCTGCTGGTTTTTATCGCGATGTGCAACTTTGCACAAAACAACACAAAAGACACAATTAAATTAGTTTTAAATGAAGTCGTGATTACCGGGACAAAAACCGAAAGAAACCCCATTGAAGTACCCGGCAGAATTTCAGTCATCAGTTCAACAATAATTGCGCAAAGCCCGGCCCAACAGGTAGATGACATATTACGCTATACGCCAGGGATTAACGTCAGTCGAACCACCGGGATCTATAGTCAAAGGCCTATGGTTACTTTAAGGGGCTTATCGGGTGATGAACAATCGAGAACCCTTGTTCTGATAAACGGCGTTCCGGTAAATACTTCAGATGAGGGAGGCGTAAACTGGAACCGGATCAATCAATTTGATATTGAAAGGATAGAAGTATTTAAGGGACCCGGATCATCCCTTTATGGGAATAATGCGATGGGTGGTGTAATCAATATCATTACCAAAAAACCAACAAAACCGCAGGAAGTATACGGAGGAGTGAGCTTTGGCACATACAATACGCTGAGGCAGGATTTAAGCGTAAGGATAAGAAATGATAAGGGCTATTATGGCTCTGTTTCCCAATACTATTTGCAGAGTGACGGATACAATAATGTTCCTGACAGCAAAAAAACAGCTTATGACATTGCCCGTTCGTTGGACGAAATCTCTTTATCAGTTATAACGGGAAACGATACCCGGAAATGGTTGCGGTGGGAACTACAATATGATATTTTCCGGGATGAACGAGGCGAAGGATACAGAATTTACTCTCCTAAAGGATGCTACCGGCACTTTAACACCAACTTGTTCAGGGGTAATATTAATGGGGGTAACGACAAAACCAGATACGACTTAAACGTCTTTTATCAAATGGAAAACTATTTTGATGTAAACGAAAAACTCAGTAAAGGAAGTTACTCAAGATATGATGTCAACTCGTACCGTGAAGATATGGGTGCTCTGTTTAATATTAATCAGGAATTATTCTCAAACAACACACTGACAGCAGGATTAGAATATAAAACCGGCAGTATTGAAGGCGGCGATTATTATCAGACACCGCGAACGATTAATAACACTACTCTAAAATATGACACCGTTTACAATGACGGTGAAATAAGTACTGCAGCCGGATACCTTCAGGATGAACATGCTTTTTTCAATAAAAAAATACGATTGATCATGGGTTTACGGTACGACCAGGTAACATTTATGAATGGCGATTATTATTCAACCGACCCATGGAAGGTTATTCCGGAACTCAAGAACAACACATGGACAGAATTATCACCCCGCGGTGGATTACGCTTTAATTTTATTAAGGAATTTAGCGCGTACCTTTCTTACTCACATGGATTCAGGGCATCCATTCTTGATGACTTAACCCGTACCGGATGGATGTGGGTTGGGCCCAAATACGCTAATCCGGAACTGGGACCCGAATCGTTGGATAATTATGAGTTTGGCGCAGATATTTTTCCATTCGAAAAATTAAGAATATCAACATCGGCCTACTATTCTATCGGAGATGATTTTCTTTATTATATTGCAACACAGGATAAATTATATGGCCGTTCGATTTACCGCAGGGAAAATGTAACCAATGTAACCGTTCAGGGCGCTGAAGGAGATATTCAATATAATCTCTTTAAGGGCTTAAACCTATTAGCAAGCTATAGCTATACCGATTCAAAAATAAATGCATTCACCGAACGCCCCGAATTAGAAAACAAACGCCTGAAATATGTCCCATGGCATTCGGCTTCTGCATCACTCCTTTGGAAAAACAAATACATCAATACCAGTTTCCGCAGTTTTTATAAAGGGGATCAGTATTCTGATGACGAAAATAAGACGAAACTAAAAGAGTATTTTACGTATGACCTGCAGGTTTCCAAGCAAATTAAAGAACATTACATTTTCTCGGTAGATGTACAGGATCTTTTGGATAACCGTCACATGGAGACCGCTGATTACCTATCACCGGGACGTTTAGTCACCGGACGGATTGCAGTAACCTTCTGAACAATTCCCCAATGAAAAAAATTATTCTGTATCTTATCTTTTTCATTCTTCTTGGCTCTTGTATAAATCCATCCGCAAACAAAGAGGATGGATTTATTGTTAAAGATATTTTAGACAGAAAGGTTTTAATTCCTAACCAGGTCAATACAGTTATTGGCCTCAGAGCCGGGGCATTGCGTTTACTGCTTTATTGTGGTGCCCGGGAAATGATCACAGGCATAGAAGAACTTGAAAAAAGACCAGGCCGGCCTTATGCCGATGCATTTCCCGAATTAAAAAAATTACCGGTTATAGGCCCGCCGATGGGTGGAGATCCCGAACTCATTCTAAAGATTAAACCGGATGTAATATTTATCACATATTCTACTGTTCAGGATGCCGATGCACTGCAAAAAAAAACCGGAATACCTGTAATTGCCATTGAATGTTCCGAGTTTGCAACTGAAAAAGAAAAGCTATTCCGCTCTTTTCGTCTTATTGGAAGTATTATCCATAAAGAAGAACGGGTGGATTCATTAATTAATTATATTAGTGTTTCAATAAACGATTTACACGAAAGAACGAACAACATCCCTGTCGAAAAAAAACCAAAAGGATATATTGGCGGAGTCCCATACAGCGGGTCTTTTGGCATAATCTCAACGCAACCCTATTATCCCCCCTTTATATTTACCAACAGTATAAATGTTGCATCATCCATTGACCAAAAACTTGTTTCGCATGTTAAAGGAACATTTATTGATAAAGAGCAATTAATGCAATGGAATCCCGATTATCTGTTTATTGATCAATCGGGTTTTGAGATCGTAAAAAAGGACCTGTCGGCCGGAAGCGCTCTGGCTGAAAATCTTGTGGCTGTTAAAAATAACAACATGTACACACTCTACCCATACAATAATTATGCAACAAATTATGAAATGGTTTTGGTGAATTCATGGTATGTTGCATCCGTTTTATATCCAGATGAATTTAAAGATGTTGACTTTTTTTTGAAAGCCAGTGAGATCATTACTGTTTTTTTCGGTTTTAATAGTAAATTTGCTTTTCATACGGATATTTTTAAAAGAATAAATTCTCTGAATGACTGAAAAACTACTTTCTAAATACAAAACATATACTAAAAAAAGATTGTGTTTTATACTCTGCGTTTTTGCCGCTCTGTTTTTAATTGCTTTTTTTTCACTTTTGTCTGGTTCAATCAATATTGATTTAGATGATCTGTATAACCTTTTTACCGGTAATGCTGATCGCACCGTATGGCAGGTCATACTAAACATACGATTACCCCGTATCTTAGGAGCAATACTATCCGGCGTAGCATTATCAGTATCAGGGGCTGTGATTCAAAGTTTGTTGCGTAACCCACTGGCATCACCCTTTACCTTAGGCATTTCGGGTGCTGCGGCATTTGGAGCAGCGTTTGCAATCGTTGTATTGGGAGCAGGAAGCAGTTATGCAAATTCCAATGATCTGGCCAGCATTACAAACCCTTATCTGGTAACGGGTTCAGCGTTTCTCTGTAGTTTAGCCAGCGTTTTTATTATTTTGTTACTTTCAAATTACAGGGGTGCTACACCTGAGATGATCATTCTTTCAGGGATTATTATCAGTTCATTGTTTGGCGCCGGGATTTCGGCATTGCAATACTTTTCCGATAATATTCAGTTAGCATCAATTATTTTCTGGACATTTGGAGATCTGGGCAGAGCGTCCTGGCGGGATCTGCTTATTCAAATCGTGATTATAATCCCTGCATTACTATATTTCATCTGGAAGAGCTGGAGTTATAAATCTCTTCAGGCCGGAGACGAGTACGCGAAAAGTATCGGTGTTGATCCTGTAAAGACACGACTTGCAGGTATGGTAACAGCATCCCTTCTTACTGCAATTGTTGTGTCGTTTTATGGCATTATTGCATTTGTCGGGCTTGTAGTGCCGCATATTGTCAGAAAAATAACCGGCAGTGATGAGCTCTTTCTGATCCCCGCATCGGCATTATTCGGCGGTGTCTTTTTGCTCATCTCAGATACTCTGGCCCGTACTGTGATTTCTCCCATAATATTGCCTGTCGGAATCCTTACATCCTTTTTAGGCGCTCCTCTATTTTTGTTTTTATTAATCAAAACTGTTAGAAAAAAATACTAAACCGGTGAATCTGAAACTTGAAAATATCTTTTTTGCATATAATGGGGATTATGTACTCTCCAATGTTTCAACAACTATACAGGATGGGGACTTTATTGCACTGGTAGGACCGAATGGTTCGGGAAAAAGCACCTTCATTAAATGCCTCAATAAAATATTATCACCCCAAAAGGGAATCGTTTTTTTAGAGAATAAAAATATTGCGCGGATATCTTATAAAGACCTGGCAAAAAAAATGGCCTATGTTCCGCAAAAAGAACAAAGCCATCTGTCACTAACGGTGTTCGATTATATCCTGACCGGCCGGAAACCTTATATTCATTGGAAGCCGGGTGCTTCCGATCTAAAAAAAGTAGCCGAAATTATCAGCACATTCCAGATTGACGATATCGCGATGAAAGACATCAATAAAATAAGCGGCGGACAATATCAGATGATCAGCATAGCAAGGGCAATCGCTCAGGAACCCAGAATATTATTGCTGGATGAGCCAACGGCCAATCTGGATATTAAACACCAGATAGAAATAATGGAACTGCTTAAAACACTTTCAAAAAATGGAATTAGCATTATCATCACCTTACATGATATAAATACCGCTATCCGGTATGCAAATAAGTTTATTATGCTTAAAAACAAATCTGTTTTTATTGAAGGCGGCAAAGAAATTATGACTAAAAAAAATATTGAAGAACTATATACGATTAAAGTAAATGTTGTTCAACAGCCAGACGGCCTATTTGTCATTCCTTCCGGCTTATTCTGAAACGCAATATGGATACAATAATATTTACACCCGTTGGCCGGGTACAAAACAGTTTTAACGAACCTGCCAGCCATCTGGAAATAAAAAAGCAGCAATCTATTCTGGTTATTGATCAAAAATACGCTGAAGCTCTTTTTAATATCGAAGATTGTCCGTTTCTTGATGTTGTTTTCTATTTCCATAAATCAGAACAGGGTTCTTTATCAGGACAAATTCACTCCGGCATGACACGCGGCGTATTTGCATCAAGAAGCCCAAGCAGACCAAATTTAATTGCCGTAACTACTGTCCGATTAATTAAGAAGGAAGGCAACAACCTGATTGTAGATGGACTGGATGCACTGAATAATTCACCAATACTTGATATAAAATGTTGCGATACTTCCATTCTGGAAATACAAGACAGACTAAATGAGGCGCATATTTCCATTCTTAAAACAGAACCCCGGATCGAAATAAACAATCTGATTGCACAAAATGATCAGTACCATTTGCTGTTGAAAGCAGGTCAGTTACACGGCCATTATTGCCCTGGTTTAGCAATGGGAGTTATGGCTGCAACTTTTGCCATGAATCAGATAAATATCCTTTCAGATGGAATGGAGAACTTACTGGCGATCACTGAAACAAATAATTGCTTTTCGGATGGCATTCAATTTGTAACCGGATGCTCGTTCGGAAACAACAGTTTAATTTATAAAGATTTAGGCAAAACAGCATTTACCCTAACCGCAAGAAACGGCGAAGGGATCAGAATCTGCTCAACGCATGAATCGCAGGAATTAATAAAAAATGCATTTCCACTCTTTAATGAGTATTACCAAAAAGTTGTTGTTGAACAAAACCGTCAGCCAGAAAATATTGCAGTTTTTAAACGCGCTGCACTGGACAGGGCATTTAAAACACTTCAATTAGACTTCAATAAACTATTCTCGGTGCAAAAAACCAAGACCCGGATTCCTTCTTTCGCGGCTATTCATGAGAGTGTAATTTGTATGGATTGTAAAGAAAGCGTGATGAAACCCAGAACGATTGCGGATAAAAGCGAATATAAATGCATTGAATGCAGCCATGCGGAATTTTTTATACTCGATGGTAATGGTATTCGCAAGGAAATAGCTTCTGAACCGGATTGTTAAACCCGAATTTCAATACATTGAAAAAGTAGACTAAATTAGTGTTATGTTAATCATTAATTGACGGATAAAGTTTTTTTAATTTTATACGAGCATCTTTAGTTGTAAACTGCCAATTTATTTTACTATTCTTGTTATTCCTGTTCGATTGCCATGCATCTACTTCATCCTTTACGCTATCTATTGTTGAAATATGCCTATTCAAGCATTGACCATTTAACCCAAATCTGTCAATAGGAATAAAATCTCTAATGACCGTCATTAGAGATTTTATTCTATAACTATTAGATTATTAACTCATTAAATTTGCTGAAGGAATTAAAAAAATTACTTTTTTTGTGTAAGCATTTCTTACAACGTATGAAGGCAATAGCTGAATTCAAGTCACAAATGCAACTTTTTGATTAGACAAATTTAAGTATAAAA
>CAZRNJ010000141.1:0-6712 GCA_964601385.1 uncultured Bacteroidales bacterium
ATGAGTTGGCCTTTCCTTGTGCCTTCGTAATTCTAATGACGGATCTGGGTTTAAAATTATGATTAAACCCAAATTATTCAATAGAAGTATCTGCAAAGAGACGAACTATTTGAATTAGTTGGGATTATCCCGATTTAGAAAAATAACCTTTTAAGCAATTGAAAATGTGTCTAAAAGGTATATTTTTCTTAATCGCTATGCAATAGAAAACCTTCTATTGCATAGTTTAGGTTAAATCTAAATGCCATCGGTATAAACAGTCATTTCAGGTTATTTATTAAAAACCACTCCTCCTTACCGTGTTCGTACCGCCAGCGATTCGGCAAATTGCATGAGTTCATTTTTTGCCTCGCTGGTGCAGGTGAGCTTTTTCAGTGCATCAACGGCTTTAAGGTGGTAGTTGGTGATCATTACGTTCACTGCGTTTTCGATACCAAGTTGGTTATAAATTTCAAGCACTTTTGCAACCTTCTCCTGCGGGTCGTTCCATGAGGATGAGAGAAGATTCATCAGGCGCTCACGTATAGTATGATCAGCAGCGCTGAGCGCCCTTATCAGAAGGAGTGTTTTTTTGTTAGCAATGATATCCCCTCCCCTTTGTTTGCCAAAACCTTCGCTCCCATATACATCAAGCAGGTCGTCACGTAACTGGAATGCCATGCCTGTATTGATTCCGAAGGTATACAGCAGAGCGGCATCCTTCTCCGGCGCCCGGCCGATGATGGCCCCCATCTTCATTGCAGCGCCAAGCAATACCGACGTTTTCAAACGGATCATTTCAAGATATTGCGCTTCACTTACCGTATCCATTTGCTCAAAATCCATGTCGTACTGCTGACCTTCGCATACCTCAAGGGCGGTAGCATTGAACAGCTCCATTACCGGTTTCAGCACCGGAGCCGGCGCACCGCATACAAAACGGTTGGCAAGCACCATCATGGCATCACCCGAGAGTATGGCCGTATCGCGTCCCCATTTGACATGCACCGTTGGCTGTCCGCGCCGCAATGGCGAATTATCCATAATGTCGTCATGTACAAGAGTAAAGTTGTGAAACATCTCGATTCCAATGGAAGGAAGTATAGCTTCGGAATAATCCCCGGAATAGACATTGCAAGTAAACAGCACCAGCGCAGGCCGTATCCGTTTACCTCCTGCCGCAAGCACATATTCGGCCGGACGATACAACATACCCGGTTGTGCAGGAAAAGATATTTTTTCTATCTCGCTGTTTATCAGATTAATGGCATCGCTTATTTTGATCATTCCCATTTAAATTAGAATAGCTAAATTTACAAAAAAAAACTATGCGAAGTTTAATATTCTTTATTGGCATGACTTTCTGGAATGTATCTGCAATTTTCTCTCAGCCCATAATTTTAGCTGAAGCAGAACATTTCAGTACAAAAGGCGGCTGGGTCGTTGATCAGCAATTTATGGACGAGATGGGTTCTCCCTACCTTATGGCGCATGGTATGGGTATTCCGGTGGCTAATGCCCGGAGTGTTTTGGCTGTTCATCCGGGCGAATATTATTTATGGGTACGCACCAAGGACTGGGCTCCCTATCCCAAGGGGCCGGGCAGTTTCAGGATATTGATAGATTCAATCCCTTGCGACACCCTTTTTGGCAGCAGCGGCCTCCCCGGGTGGCAGTGGTACCGCGGGTGCAAGGTCAGGGCTATCCGCGACAGCATAGTGATTGAACTGGCCGATCAGACAGGTTTTAACGGCCGCTGCGATGCACTGGTACTTAGTGCCAATGCATCGTTTGTGCCACCCTCCGGCCGGCAGGAGCTGGACAGCTTTCGGCGTATTGCACTTCAATTACCTGCTTTACCTCCCGATGCCGGCAGTTACGACCTGGTAGTTGCCGGTGGCGGTATAGCCGGGATATGCGCTGCTATAGAGGCCGCACGACTTGGAATGAAGGTTGCGCTGATCAACAACCGGCCGGTGCCGGGCGGAAACAACAGCTCGGAGATACGCGTACACCTGATGGGCGAGATCAATAAAAACAAATACCCCAAACTCGGACGCATCGTACGGGAACTGGACAATGGCGATCCGGGCAATGCAGGACCGGCCAGGGAATATGGCGACAGCCGGAAGATTGACATTATCAAGAGTGAAAAAAACATATCCTATTTTCCCAATATGCACTGTTATGCAGCCGAAACAATTAACAACACGATTGTTGCCCTTTATGCGCGACATATCGAAACCGGGGAGGAGAAACGATTTCCTGCCACCCTGTTTGCCGATTGCACCGGTGACGGAACCATCGGCTATTTGGCCGGCGCCGAGTACCGGCTGGGCAGAGAAAGCCGGACGCTTACCGGTGAGCCAACAGCCCCGGAGAAAGCAGACACATTAACCATGGGCTTCTCGAACCCGTGGCGTGCCCTGCAAAAAAGCCAGCCATCAACATTCCCGATATGTCCATGGGCACTGCAGTTCAGCAACGAGTATTATCTTGACGAGACATTCGGCGAATGGTACTGGGAAAGCGGATTTGCCAAAGACCAACTCAACCGGGCAGAAGAAATCCGCGACCATAACCTCAGGGCGATATACGGCAACTGGTCGTTTCTAAAAAATAATAAACCCGAAAAATATGCTTATTGGCAGCTCGACTGGGTGGCCTATGTAGCAGGTAAACGCGAATCGCGCCGGCTGATGGGAGACCTTGTGCTGCAGGAACAAGACATTGTGAATGGAAAAGAATATCCTGATGCTATGGTTACAGCCACATGGAGTATTGACCTGCACTACCCACAGGAGAAAAACAGCAAATATTTCCCCGGCAATGAATTTATAAGTCAGTACAATCATCCTAAATATAAACCCTACCATATCCCTTACCGCTGTTTATACTCAAAAAATATCAGCAACCTGTTTATGGCAGGCCGTAACATCAGTGTTACACACGTAGCGCTGGGCGCAGTGCGCGTGATGCGTACCACAGGAATGATGGGCGAAGCAGTGGGTTATGCCGCCTACCTGTGCAAAAAGCATACGACAACACCCCGGATGGTTTATGAAAAATATCTGGATGAATTCATACAAATTCTTACAACCGATCCGTTACCTTGCAAATAATAACTAAAACGGATTATCCGTGGATAATTGATTGTTAATAAAATGTTTCGCTAAAAAAATACGATTTTATCTATATTTGCGCTCAATTTTAAATGCTTAAAACCTATGTATACTATCCGGATTCTGGCATTTGCAGCATGTTTGTTCATCATGCCCAATGCATTCTCGAAAGGTTATACCATTAAAATCAAAATCAAGAACCTCAAAAACGACACTGTGCTGTTGGCCCATTACCTCAGCAAGTCCATTTATCCCGACGACACAGCCATTCTGAACAGTAACGGCGAAGGGGTTTTTAAGGACGATGAACTGCTTGATGGCGGGATGTACCTTCTCTTCCTCCCCAATAAACAATATTTTGATATTCTGATTGACAAAGACCAGGAATTTGAAGTACTGAACGATACAGCAGGATTTGTTGAAAACATGGTTGTTACCGGCGATGAGCAAAACAAACGGTTTTATGAATACCAGTTATTTATACAAAATAAGCGTATAGAGAAGGAAAAGATAGATGCCCGGTTAAAAGACAGCACGCTGAAAGAAACAGAAAAAGAAAAATACAAGAAGCAGATTGAGGAATTGAACAAAGTGGTTACAGATTATCAGAAAAAAGTGATTGCCGAAAACCCCGGCACCCTTCTGGGCGCATTTCTGAAAGCTCTGCAGGATGTTGATGTGCCGCCGCCACCTAAAAAGGAAGACGGGACAATTGATTCGACGTTTCAGTATTTTTATTATAAAGATCATTTCTTCGATAATTTCGATTTTACCGACAGCCGTATGCTACGCACTCCCATCTATGAGAACAAGATTATGCAATATGTCACCGGCGTAATACCACAGATCCCCGACTCGATTATCAAGGGAGTAGATATGATTTTATCCAAATCGCTGGCTGATGAGAACCTGTTGCGCTTCAACCTGATCAAGCTATTCAACTATTACGCCAAAAGCAATGTCATGGGGTTCGATGCAGTACACCTTTTCATCGGTGAAAAGTATTACCTGAAATATGCCACATGGAGCGATTCGGCATTCAATGCAAAACTTACCGAATATATCAATGATACCAAGCCCACCCTGATTGGCAACATCGCGCCGGACATTGAGATGATTGTTGTTCCGAAAGAACATTTTCTCGCAGCAGCCAATGACACCCTGCTGAAAAAATTTGTTCATGCCGGGAAAAAACTATGGCTTCACGAAGTGCCCTCACGCTATACAGTGCTGGCCTTCTGGGAGAAGGACTGCGGACACTGTCGAAAATCCATGCCCGAACTTTATAAACTGTATGAACAACGGTTGAAAGATAAAGATGTAACAATTTTAGCATTTCACATGTTGTTTGGTGAAGAAGGAAAAATCAAATGGATTGATTTTGTCAATGAGCATAAAATGTATGATTGGGTGAATGTATGGAATCCTTATTCCTACACATTTAAACAGTTATACAATATAAAAAGTACCCCGCAAATATTCGTGCTCGACAAGAATAAAAAGATCATAGCCAAGCGCATCGGGCCGGAGCAGGTGGTAGAGATCATAGAAGAGATGATAGCTAAAGGAAAATAATGATACGTAACAAAGGGAAAAATGTACGTCTGATACTTGAAGACGGCAGTGAATTTACCGGCCGTTCATTCGGCAGTGAAAAAGCAGTTTCGGGTGAAGTAGTATTCAACACAGCGATGACCGGTTACCCGGAAAGTTTGACAGATCCGTCATATAAAGGACAGATACTCGTACTAACCTACCCTCTCATCGGCAACTATGGCGTTCCGGCTGATGTGGAAGAAGATAAGATGTTTAAGTTTTACGAATCGTATGCATTACATATTACAGGGCTTATCGTATCGGATTATTCGTTTGAATACAGCCACTGGAATGCCTCCATCAGTTTAGCCGACTGGCTGAAAAAATACAATGTGCCCGGCATCTACGGCATTGACACACGCGAGCTGACCAAGATCATCAGGGAGAAAGGCGCCATGCTGGGAAAGATCATGTTCGGCAATGACGATCCGGGATTTTACGATCCGAACAAGGATAACCTTGTAGATATGGTTAGTATTAAGCAAAAAGAAATATACGGCAAG
The DNA here is from genome assembly GCA_964601385.1 of uncultured Bacteroidales bacterium. Lineage (GTDB taxonomy): Bacteria > Bacteroidota > Bacteroidia > Bacteroidales > JBBRXJ01 > CAZRNJ01. The sequence goes on from CAZRNJ010000141.1 coordinate 5,201, forward strand.
GGAGAAAACAGGATACTGCTGATAGACTGCGGCGTAAAATACAATATTATCCGTAACCTGCTTAAACGTGACACAACAGTGATACGGGTTCCCTGGGATTACGATTTCAGCAGAGAAGAATACGACGGGCTGTTTATAACCAACGGGCCGGGCGACCCCAAACTATGCACAGCCACCATTGACTATCTGCGCAAGGCATTAACAGACGACAAGCCCATTTTTGGTATCTGTCTGGGCAATCAATTACTGGGGCTTGCAGCAGGCGCCGACACCTACAAGCTCAAATACGGACACCGCAGCCACAACCAACCCGCCCTGATGGCCGGAACCAACCGCGCTTACATCACCTCGCAGAACCACGGTTACGCGATTAATAATGATACGCTCACGGCTGAATGGGAACCGTACTTCATTAACCTGAACGATAATACCAACGAAGGGATGAAGCATAGAAGCAAACCCTTCTTCTCTACCCAGTTTCATCCTGAGCATTCAAGCGGACCAACGGACACCGAATTCCTGTTCGATGAATTTATTGAGCGGGTAAAAAAATATAAAAACAAAAAAAAATAACGGCTACCCGGCGGTTTTTTATACCCGGGAGCTGATTCCCTGTTTTTGTGTTGCAATCTTATCAATACTTTACTATATTGCATTTTATTTAAAACAAAAAGCATGTACGGATTAACGGTTATTGATCTGCTGGTTATCTTCGGATATATGGCATCAATTGTATGGGTTGGCATCTGGGCCGGCCGTTCGATAAAGAGCAAAGATGAATACATTATCGGCGAACGTAAATATGGCAAGTTCGTGATGATTCTCCATTCGTTTGCCGCGAGTACCAGCACCAGCGCTATTGTTGGCGTAGCATCCAAAACCTTTGCCGTAGGAGTGAGCGGTATATGGTACCTGTGGCTGTACCTGTTTGCAACACCGTTTTTCTATATCATTGCCCCCATCTTCAGACGACTGCGCGCACTTACCACCGGTGATTTTTTTCTGATGCGTTTTGATAAAAATATTGAACTGCTCTACTCAATCCTCGGCGTGGTAATGCAGGTACTGATTATTGCCGTAACGATCAAAGCCGGAGGAGCGCTGGTAAATGGCTGCACCTCGGGATTAATCCCTGCGCGGTTAGTAATGATTATTCTATCAGTTATTTTTGTTTTATACGGAGTAACGGGTGGGCTCAAATCTACCATGACTACTGATATCATACAGGGTATACTAACACTGGTTTTTTCATTTATGCTCATCCCCTTTGTTATGAACGAAGTAGGAGGCATGAGTGGTATCCGCGAAAAAATATCCAACCCTTCCGAGATGCTCAGTATCGTTGCGCCGGCCGGGTCAGAGATAACGATCTTTTATGTCATCGTACTCACTTTTCTTACCCTTGTCGGCAACAATACCCTGCCGCATATTATGGGAATCTGCGCAACAGGAAAGACAGAACAGGAAGGCCGCGCGGCCTACACGTACGGCAATTATATCAAGCGCGTACTT
>CAZRNJ010000142.1:0-6695 GCA_964601385.1 uncultured Bacteroidales bacterium
GGTACTAGCCGGCCTCCGGAACGGTCATAAGCATTTCTGGATTTCGGGTTTTAACGGACTGGAAAAAGAATTTACATCTGCCGGTAAAAACATTTTTTCTGATACATTGATTTATGCAACGAATTATGCGGGTCAGGTAATGTATGATAATAAATACAATCTGGCTTTGCAGTTTTATTATACAAGGTATTGGAAATCGTTGAAAGATGTGTTGCAATATGCCCGGCAAAATGCTGTGATTAACCTCGATCGTTCAGGTAAATTTGAGAACCTGCTAACCCGTTCGAAAATCTTACCTGAAGAAAAGTGGTTGGTATCACTAAGTTTCAGGTCTGATATGGCGAATGCATTCTTTCTGACTGATGCAAAACATCAGCCGCGTTTTTACCTTGCGGAAGGACGCTTCAGGCATCTGAGCACCGTTGATGTCGCCTATGAAACGGAACTGATGGCCTTGTTTGCCCCATGGCGACTGCAACTGCAACTCGACCAATGGAGTGATTATGTTGCCCGGAAGGAAGTCGACAGGGGTACTAATAGTTATGGAAAACCGCATAAAGAAGGGATGACCGCTTCAGAGTACGGGCCTTTTATTTATCATGATGTTGGTGATCAGCCCTTTTTGTCTATTACTTCTGATTACTGGTTCGGTCCGCACATGGCTGTTGAAGAAAATTGTAATTTCACATTATTGCTTTACTGGTACTGGAAGCTCACCGGCGATGATGCTTATACGAAGACGCATCTGGGTATGGTTGATATATTGTTATATTCGGTGATGAACAGGGATACCGATGGTAGTGGCATTGCAGATAAGGGTATGGGATGGTCAACATTTGATAACGCTGATGTATTAAAACGTTCTCCGGAAAATGTATTTATCGGTGTGAAGCAGATGACAGCTTATTTGGCTGCTGCAGAAATGTTTGCTGTATTGGCAAATAAAAATAAAAGTGAGCAGGAACTGATTGATATAAAAAATGCTCAGGATGGTAAGGATATGGGTTATGAAACCGGTTGTATAAACAATGAATCATTGCGTTTGCGACAGCATGCAAAATATACGGCCGAAGCTCAAAAAATTGCTCATCTGCTGAATACTGCCTTTAAACGGTACGGATATATTCCTTGTTCGCTTGACACAACCTTTCCCGGATGGGATCAGCAATCAGTGACTTTGTGTGATGGATTATGGTTCACCGCTCTGGCTGATATGAAGTCGGATGTTTTGCAGTCGGTTATTCCTGCTTTGGCCGAAACCTATAAAAAAGCGCTGAAGATTAGTACTGCTCCTTATGGAATAAAGATATCATCCGGTGAAGGAGGTACATGGTTTAGTAAAATTATGGTAACCGATGTGATTGGTTCCTATTATTTCGGAGTAAATAATTCATCTGCAGGTTATGCTTATCGGTGGAATAAGAATCATTATTATTGCTATAACGACGGTATTAAAAGCGATGGGGCTACTTCATGGATTGGTTATTGGTATCCCCGCGGCGTCTCATCATTTGGCTATTTATTGCGCGAAAATAAATTCACAGCCGGCCGGCGCAACGAGTTTCTTAATTTTATCCGTTGATAAATCGTTACAGGATAGATTTTCCGAAAAGTTGTTATTGTTGAAGGATTGATCTTCAGGAGCGTTTTGCAGTTGAATCAACTCGACTGAATAATTTGAACTAATACCGATTGGATAATTGTAATAGTTTAATGACATCGGTATTATATGGACGACATTTGGACTAAATTATAATTTCAAATGGTATAATATTATTTTGCTAATAACCGGAGCGAGTTAGTTACAATTTTTTTTCCTGCCAACGGATGAATTTGTTTTGGATTATCCTGTAAAGCATTGATTAATCCGGGTAAAGCATTGAATACAATTTTTCCTTTGCCCAGGGTGCTGGTAAAACAGGTAGCGCCAACAGCAGGATCGTGGTCGCGGCTGCATCCGGCAGCAACTACAACATTGTTGCCATCAACAAATAAACCATCACCGCCGTCAATAGTTAACTGGTAATAGCTTCCCAGCACAGTATTTACAGGCATGCTGTAAAAAATGGGGTGGTGCCTGTTGAATACCCATGCGCCCATCCACGAGGCACGTGTACCGCCAATGTGCCCGGAATAGCTGAATGCACCGGCATTGGCCAGTACTCTGGCGTATTCATCGGCTGCATCGTTGCTGCGTGGGAGAACGAGCAGGTTCATCCCGTTCCGGACGGCCTCGATTATTTCTTTGTTAATTAAGGGGGACTCATGGTATTCATGCCACACACGGCCGGTCTTGTCTGTATAGGTTTTTCCGCCGCAGTTTATTGCCATCACTGTATCCGGCGTTTCAATGAGTATTGCGCAAATAGACGACCGGTATCCCGGATCAATGTCAATGACTCCATTTTTAACCGGAACAGTAAACACTCGTTGTATAGCTGTGTATCTTCCTCCTGCCTCTTTGCGGATATTGAATTTGTCCAGCACTTTGATGCCATTGATTTTTACATTAATCGTTGGGTTTCGGCCAATATCAGCCATGTATAAGGTTACTTTTGCTTCGGTTGCTTTTATGTCACGGATATAATATTCCAGTTCATTGTAAGGGAAAGGATAGCCATATGTTGAGGCATCATGATACAGAATGTCATCATCTGTGTTCAGGATATCTTGTGTCGGATCATCAATCTGAAATCGCGAACCGTAACGGATCAGCGAACCTGTGATCAGTATACCGTATTTTTTAGTTTGGTTATATGGTTCTGCCTTGATCCCGAGTTTTTCCAGTCCTGCAATCACAGCCGAATCACAATCGGTGAGCACTGCAACGGGCATTGGGATGGAAGCAATCTGGCCGGCAGGATGAATAACCAATACCGATTCTTCGATGCTGTGTTCCCAACTGTTATTAAGGGTCAAACGAAATCTGTACATTCCTTCTTCAGTTAAGGGTTCAGTAGTTGCGTTAGTTGCCAGGGAATAAACAAATTTGTCTTTCACAAATGAAGGGATACTGAATGTGCCGGTTATGCTTTTCTTTCCTGAAGGAGAAATACATTGCAGAACTAATTTACCGGTTACCGGTTGCCGCGTTTCATTGATGAGAAAAATATCGAAAGCAAGGGTTTTTCCTGCTTCAGCAATAATGGTACGTGGTTTGAATACCGGCCGCAAGGGCTGCAGGCGCTGGTTCATCAGAGATACATCTGCTTTGAAATTGCGCAGATTATCTACCAGGCCCGAATGGTTTTCGATGGTAGTTGATTCCCATCCGCTGATTACAAGGAAATCATTTGCTTCGGCCAGCTTAGATGTTTCAATTACCCGTCCCCAGAAATCGTAGCATTTTGTGCCGATCTGTTCAAAGAGAGCCGAAGGGGTTGGAAAGCCGGAATTGAAGCGCCATTTATTGATGAAGTTGGAATAGCCGGTCAGTATTGCTGTATGGTCTGCATAATCGTAACTGCCCGGTGTATGTTTTAATTGATTAATCATTAACTGGTGGTTATCGGGGCATGCCGAACCGAGCATCTCACCCCAGCATACGATTTCTTTTTGATTTACTGACCGGTGTGTGAATGAGTCGGGATGAGTGTAAAGCGCATCCTGCCATACACCCGGACCACCGACCGTATGTTTATCGAACCATCCCGAATAGCCGGTGCCGTCATCCTTAAATAAAGTGTCGTTGTATGGTTTAACCCATTGCTGATTGGTGGGTGGTACGCCGGAGGTAAGAATGATTACACGGCTGGGGTCAGTGGCCTGCATTTTTCTGAATAGATGATCAATACGTGGATTGCGAAGATCAGGGTCGTTCATCTCGTTTTGCACACAATACATCAGCAGTGAAGGGTGGGAGCGGTGGTCGCGCATCATACCCAGAATTTTTTCTTCCATGTAACGAAAGGCAAACAAATTTGGTTCTCCGGTTAACGAGTCATATCCCGGCAATCCTTTTTCCAGTTCATTGATATTTAGTAAGCCGGTCATGCCACCGCCTGGTTCCATATACCGGTAGAGACCAAGATTGTCCTGTGCATCAAGTACCTCTGTTTTTCCCGGATTACGATGGAACTGAATGCAGTTAAGCCCAAGGGTTTTAGCTGCAGTTACTTCTTTCAGTGCCAGTTCAGGAGTAGGAAAGAGTCCGTTTAAACCCCAGAAGCCCCAACTGATGGCTGATACGAGACGTACCCGTTCACCATTCAGCCGTAATACAGCATTACTGCCAATACCATCGGGAGCAAACCAGCGAAAGCCAAACATGCGTTTCTGCTCATCGGAATAATTGCCGGCTGAGGAAGAAAGGACAGCTTTCATGGTGTATAGTTTAGGTGATTTGTTTGACCATGTAATAGCGTCTTTGTATTCTAATGCTGTTTGAATGGTTTCTTTTTCTCCTGGCTTAATATTGAATGGAACACTAACTTTTTCGCAGATTTGCTGGTCGGTGGTAAGTATTCTGAATTCAATGTTGCCTCGTACTTCTGCTGCAGTACGGTTTGTTACCTGTGCGTATGCATTGATACGTTTAGGGTTTGGAGTATTTAGAACATACAAGTCGCTGATAAAAAGCTGATCATGCGCACGGAGTACCATTCCCCTGTCGAGTCCGCCAAAACCGTGTGAACGCTGAAAAAAAACACTATCCCATGTGGTCACGAGATTATCAATCCAGTCAAGTCGTCCGCCGGGATTAGTAATACGGATAGCAAGCAGATTCTTGCGACCTGGGATAATGGCCGGTGTAGCATCACAGGTGAACGATACTTCTTCAATCATGCTGTACCCGATTAATTGCCGGTTCAGATAGACCTCAGCGCGTTGGCGGGCACCGCGGATGAAGAGGTCAACCGTTTTTCCGGTAAACTCACGGGGGATGTAGATCTCTTTTGACCACCACGAAACACCCTCGTAGTTGCCGTTCATCAATGACGTATCATATAAGGCATAGTAGTATTCATCATTTTTATACGGGCGTTTTGATAGTTTTCCCCAGAAGTGCTGTTCAACAGTTGAAGGAAGCCGGACAGGTATGCCGACTGATGATAATGCATCCCAACCGCAGGTTGGAGCGTTAACCGGTAATTGGTCAAGATGAAACTCGCCCGGCAAAAATAGTTTGTCTTTTCTCCATATTGCAGCAGTATCTGGCCATAATTGCCAGCCCGTATCAGGGATGCTCAGTTCAATCCTGTTTGTTTTATTACATCCGGCTAAAATAGCCAGAACAGTTAAAATGGTCAGTGAGCGTGTCATGTGTTTTTTTTAGCAATGTTAATTTTTTTTTAACAGGCAGCGAAGGAATGGTGTACTAAGGTGTTATTCCGATACCGGTTTATTAAAGCGGCGCAACAGGTACATAATCAAGCAAAGAGCAGTCATAATAAAAAACATATAACTGTGAGAAAAGCCCTGATGTATTGTTTGATGTACTGCCGCCAGCAGGCACAGAACTGTCATGGCCAGCCAGATAAATTTAAAGATGCCATTGATATTTTTATTCATAAGTTATTGATTTTCGTCTTTAACATTCACAATGCCCTCTGAACCCTTTAATCGCCATTTTGAAAAATCCTGTTCTGCATCAAATCCTTTTTTACCGGTGAAAACACCATCGGCAGTAGTTATTTTCGAATATTTTTCGGAATAAATTTTTTCCGTTTTCATATCCCAAAAGATATGCTCGGTATTCAGTTGTTCTCCTTTATCATTTACTGCTACTACATTCCCTTTTCCTTCCCAAAGTTCTTTTTCTTCGAAATAGATGGCGTAGTCAGCCGAGATAACCGAGCTCACTGATTCATGTTCATTATAAAACTCAACTTTTGCTCCTTCAGGAAATTCGGTGTGCGGATTTTTTTCTAATGAAAAGCGCTTGAGTTTTTTTGCATAAATCTTTGCTTTGATTTTTGAGGTATCGGTGTATGTCAGTATAGCATTCTCCATTGTCAGGTCGGCCAGTTCCTCTTTTCGGGTAACGATTTTAATCTTTTCGATATCGTTTTCACAACCGGACAGAATAATAAGAACCACGGCATATAAAAGTCCGTACAGAAGATTATTTTTTTTCACGTACAGTTGTTTTTCGGTTAATCCAGCAGCCCACGGTATATTCTTGTCCTTCCCGGTAACCATATATAGCAATCGTATGTTTATCAGGATAGTTTAAAATGAGTTCTCCGATTTTTTTTTCGGTTACTGCTTTCAGTCCTGGATCAATCTCAGCAGCTCTCTGATAGGCATCAGTGGCAAGCCAGTACACCGATCGTTTTTGCAGTTCATCATCCGTACAGTTTACCGTTGAAGCATACACTGCCGCAAGTACCATATATGACTCACCGGATAAAGGATTGAGGGCTATGGCCTGTAATACTGCTTCGCGTGCTGCCTCGTGGTCCGGGATCTTTTCGCTGAGCAACCGGGCTATCTGCAACTGACAGTTTAGTTGAAAAGTACTGTCATTAGAGAGTAATACAGCTTCTTTCAGACGACTAACCGCTGATTTGTATCTCGCTTTTTGCATGTTTATCTCTGCAAGATTGAGCGCTGATGAAGCCATGGGGTTGGATGCATGGAGTATCTCGGCAGCAATGAGAAAAGCGGGAAATGTATCGCATCCTCCCGTGCGGAGTGCCCGGATTGCAACAGATGCAGAATAGCTGTCGTTTTTTTTACGGCTGAGAAGGGAT
>CAZRNJ010000143.1:0-6688 GCA_964601385.1 uncultured Bacteroidales bacterium
CGGAGATCATTAACTCGGACCAGGGCAGTCAGTTTACCTGTCATGAATGGATTGAGTTTCTTAAGAAAGAAGGTATAAGGATTAGTATGGATGGCAAGGGCAGGGCTATTGATAACATCTTTATCGAAAGGTTCTAGCGTTCCGTTAAATATGATTATGTTTACATCAAAGTTCCTTCGGATGGGTTGGAACTTTATCAAGGACTAAAAGAGTACATCGATTATTACAACAACCGGCTATGTCATCAGGGTATTGGTCGAAGGCGCCCGGCAAGCCTGTATAAGTCCGTGGCATGATATTAACAGTGGATTACATTCATTATAATGAAAAAGAAAAAAAACTTATATTTGTATAATCCGTGGTTGAAAAACGGGGAGTATTAAAGTTTAACCTGTTGATCAGCCACCCATTTGCCGAAGATATAATCATAAGCGGGCGACAGTTTTACATACGGGCCTTTCACGGTAAAGATTGCATATTTCCCTCCGGGAATGCTATTGACACCAATCTCGCCATCGGGCTTCACCTCTTTGCCAACGGTTAAACATGCTTCGTAGCGCAGTTTCTCCGTTTCGGTAATATTCGGGTCATCATAACTGATGCCGATAAATTCGGTTCCAAAGCCAAAAAGTCTGTTCTTTCCGGCATAGTCGCATACTTTCTTCCATGCCTCTTCGGCACTTTTATCATACGCACCCATAGCGCGAGCATAAATAACTCTTTTCTCCTTCAGAGTTTTAATCTTGGGTTTTAATACTGTTGTTTCCATGTTTTTAAGATTTAAAAATGTTCCATCGGCCCGGAACTGGCTGTGATTATCATCCCTGAATTCGTTAGGGGCAACACCGAAACTCTTTTTAAATGCCTTGTTAAAGGACGAAGGCATGTTATAGCCAACCTTCATGGCGATTTCGTTTACCGGCAAGGGTGAGTAACGCAGCAGTTGTGCTGCGCTGTCGAGCCGCAGTCGAATAATATACGAACCAATTGATTCGCCGAGGTAGGCGCGCATAATACGGTGAAAATGAAACGCTGAATAGCTTGAAACACTGGCCAGGTGGTCGAGCTCCATCGTTTCACTCAGGTGGTTATTAATGTAAACCAGCACCTTGTTAATGCGTTCGTAGTAATCTTTGCGGGTTTGGGGTTTGCCTGTCATATAAATTCAGTTTATCACAGCACAAAGATAGAGCAATGATCCGGTGCGGTATTTTCCATTCTTGCTATATTTGTAATGGTTTGATTTGTTGTGGGTTACAATTTGCCGTGCATAGTATTTTGCAGACAAATAACACACATGTATTATCAAAATTCAATAATTTTAAATTCAACTCTGCGGTTAAGGCCTCGATTTTCGGCTGTTGTATTGGTCACAACAGGACGGCTACTGCCATACCCATAGTATGAAAGCCGTAACGAATCAATATTATTACTGATTAAATAATCAACAACGCTTTTTGCGCGCAACTCTGAAAGCCGGTTGTTATAATCATTGGTTCCGGTGTTATCGGTATGGCCGGATATTTCTATTTTCAATGTTGGATAACTATTCAGAAAACTGATAATCTGATTTAATGCAGGAAATGATTGTACTTGGAGGGCTGTGCTGTCGGTTTCGAAATAAATGTTACGCAGAATGGTTGTTGCGCCTTGCTCTATTTTTTGCAGTTTGAAATTTTTTATAATTGTATGGCTTTTGTTCGATTCGCTGTTTATTATTGTTTTTTCGACATTAAACAAATATCCACGAGCTGAAACAACTGTAATAATTATATGGGGAAAAATGTTTCGGATAATATATTTTCCATTCGTTGTTGTTTGCGCCGAATCGAGAAAATGGTTAAGTGTATCGTATATTTGAACAAGAGCTATTAATGGTTCGGATGTGGCGATATCCGTTACCGTGCCGGTAAACAAACTTGAAAAAGTATTTACAGGAAGTTTTTCAATACTGTAAATTTTATCACAGCAGGTTTCCTCATTTTTAAATTTGTTCTGGTAGCGGTTTGACGAAAGAAAGAAGCGATTTGTATCCTGTGACCAGGCAGCAAAGAAATAATCGTCAGCTCCGCTGTTAATTGGATAAGGAAGGTTTTGAGCAATTGAGAAACCGGAAACCGGATTACCGGTAGATTTAAAAATGTCATAATTTCCATACCCATAGTGTCCGGTTGAGCTGAAGTAAAGTGTATTATGGAGCATATCAAAGAAGGGAGTAATCTCATTTTCGGGAGTATTAATAACATTGCCGGCATTTATGGCATTGCCAAATTCATCATTGTTCCCGGCAATACTGTAATAAATATCAAAACCACCCTGTCCGCCATAGCGGTCGGATGAGAAGAACAGTATTCGTTTATTATGGATATAGCATATCGCAGGATGTCTGCTCGATGAGCCGGCTGAGTTAATATGTGTGTTAAGTTTTTCGGGTACGTCAAGGCGGTTTTTCCTGTAATTGCTTCGGTAAATATTACAGGATGTTGTTGAGTCATTATTGCAAATTGTAAAATATAAAACCGAATCTTTATTATCATAAAACGGGGAAGAAACATGATTATACTCCTTATTCGGATTAATGGTTGCTTCAACGCGATTTTGCCATCTGGCTGATTTCAAATCGGTATAATAGATTCGATTTATAAAAAGCGAATGATATTTGCCACGAGTGCTTTCGATCATTATTTTTTTATTACCGGTAGTTGTTTTTGTGCCGGTCAGCCACAACCGTTGTCCTGTAGGTGACAGACCATAATTGGAATATTGTTTATTAACTGTTGCAGGTAGTATTGTGGTTTTATAAGCAGATGGCTGATTAATTTTTTTTTGTACTATTTTACAGGCAATTAATTGTTGCTGTGCAAAGGGAATTAATTCTGTCGGTTTATCTAACGTATAATCGAGAAACGCCTGATAATGTTTAATTGCTTCTTCGTAGTTTTCCATGGATTGTTCCATCCATGCCATCAGTGCGAGGGATTGCGGGTAACGGGTTACTGCATAATCTGTCAGTTTTTTGTATAATGAATAAGCTTTGGCATAATATCTGCAATGTCTGTAACACTCGGCGAGATTGAAAAGCAAGGGATAATTGTAACGACTGCTCTTTTCGGCAAGTACTGCTTCGTAAAAAGGTATAGCTTCGTAAAAAAGACCAAAACGGAACAGTTGTTCAGCCACCTGCAAATTTGTTGATTTTCCGGTGTTTTCATGAATAATGGTTCCGATATCCTGCGAAAAAAGAGATACAGAAATTATAAACAGAGGAATAATAAGCCGGAGGCGATGCATAATAAAATTGAATAGAACAAAATTAGCCATTTCCAATAGGGAACACAGTAAAAAGGTTTTATTACAGCAGAGCTAAAAAATACGGGTTGGATCGGCGCTAAGTTTCGACTGGCGGGTGAAGGTAGGAGAAACGACAACCGAAAATTCCATTGCGCCACGGGTACGGCTTTCTTTCTGGATGGGTGAAATAAAATCAGAACTAAGTCCAAACTGTACACCACTTGCTCTAAATCCGGCAGAGAAAATAATACTATTATCGCTGTGCCTGAACCATGAGCCGAAGCGGAACGCTGTTTCGGTATCACGAATTCTATATTCCATAGTTAACCCTTCGATAATTTGTTGGGAACGGTTTTGCAGCATGACCATGAATTGTGGGATGAGGGAAAACTCCTGGTTAAATCCAATGCGGTTTCCGCCATGGATGAGGATGCGGCGAGTGAAATGCTCGTCTTTTCCAAGGAATGATTGTTTTGGTTCATGCAGATGAAAGACCGACGATCCGATAAAGAGGGCCGAGTAACGGGGTAAGTGGGAATACCAAAAGAACCCCATATTCCAGTCGAAATTATAGGCCTGCTGGATCTGGAAGTTTTCATGAGTTGGCCAGTCGGCATGGAAACCCGTGTTATGGTCCCATTGAACATCATAGGTAAAATCATCGGGATTAAACTGGCGTTCAAGCATACCGATTTGTGCGCCGAATGACAGGTAGTGAAATTTACGTTTATCCATGCAGATATGGTAGGCGCCGGAGGCCAGCAGATTAGTGCTGCTCACTAAACCTTTTGAAACATTATCAATGGCAGAAACAAGACCTAATGCAAAAATATTCGGTTTAATCACGCGCTTGGCAATTTTTATATCGGCCGAAGCCGCATAGGTTGATGCAGGAATAAACCCATTGGTACTGTTGCGGTAATTCAGACCGACCTGCATATCGCCCGGATAGAAACCGGTAAGCGCAGGGTTCATCAGTAATGGAGCAGCATAGAACTGTGAAAAATAAATATCCTGTGCTAAACCGAACAATGTGTACGCGACAAGAATTACTGTTACAATTATTTTTTTTGCCATAGACATTGATTATCGCATGATTGTTATGATTCCATTGAATTTGTGTTTTTCACCCATCAGGTCTTCTACTTCGAGGAGATAACCGAAGGTTTGCATATGTTGTTGAGCTCCTCTGAATTTGCCGTCCCAGCAATCGTTCAGGTTCTGGCTTTCGAAAACCAGTTCGCCCCAGCGGTTATATATCCGGAAGTTAATATTTTCTTTAATTCCGATACCCCGGACGCACATTTTGTCATTGGTTTCATCATTATTAGGCGTGAATGCGGTTGGAACATAGACCTCGAAATTTTTGAAGATAATTTCGATTGAATCTTTGGCTGTACATATCAGAGAGTCGGTAACAAAGTGATGAACCGAATCAACACTTACAGAATAGAACAGTGGCTTGGTTGGTTTGGCCGTTGGATTAGGGATGTCCGGATTAGATAATCCGTCTTCGGGGCTCCAGCGGTAGCGGTCGCCGCCTTTAACATCAAACTGGAATTCCTGTCCATTTATGATATAAGCAATTTTGTTTCCATCTTCATCAACCGTATCAATATCTCTTTTTTCATAAGTAGCATAAATGCGCACAGTAGGCCCGGGGTAAACAAAAACGATAGAGGTATCGCGGGCAGTATTTAATCCGTCATTAACAGCAACAGAATAGAAGCTGGTATTTTCGGGTTTTAGGATTATAATGGAATCGTTACCAACATTGGTATTTAGCACGAGGTCGCGCCACAGATAGGTAAATGAAGAATAGTTGCGCGTTCCGCCCTTAGCCACAGCATGCAAAATAATAGACGACTGATAACAAATAGCTGTGTCTTTATCGGCAAGGATATAAGATGAGAACCATGACCTGACGGGCACAATGACAACAGAAAGGGGGTCGGTTTGAGTAACGTGGAAGCTGCGTTTTTTAGTACATCCGTTAGCATCAGTAACTGTAATGGAATAGTCCCCGGCAGAAATAGTGCTTAAATTCTGAGTTGTACTGCCCGTGTTCCAGTAAAAGCTGAAGGGCAATGTGCCACCGCCGGTACTGATATCAATTGCGCCGGTATTGCATCCGAAACAGTTGGCATCTGTAATGGTTCCGGACAACTGAATGCTGTCGGGTTGTACGATTGCAGCGGTTGTTGTTCCTGTGCAGGAATTCAGATCCGAAACAGTTACCGAGAAGGATCCCACAGACAGGCCGGACAGGTCTTGTGTTACAGCACCTGTATTCCATGAGTAGCTGTAGGGTGTTTTACCGCCGGAGATGCTGATGTCAATGGCCCCATCGTTGCCGCCATAACAGCTTACTTGTGAAATGGTGCGGATAATTGCAATAGCAGATGGTTCGGTAACTTTGATGAGCGCAATTTTATACGCGCTGTTATTATCGGTTACGGTAATGATATAGTCGTTTGCAGCAAGTGACGAGAGATCTTCAGATACCTGTCCGGTGCTCCATACGAATGAATAGGGGGATACACCGCCGCTGACACTCACATCAATGGCTCCATTGTTTCCACCATTGCAACTGACCGGAGATGATGTATATGTGATAATAACATCGCCCGGTTGATTTACGGTATAACCGTTAGTAATGCGGCATCCTTTGGTGTCGGTAATAGTAACAAAATAAGTGCCGGAACCAATACTGGCATTATCTTCGGTTGTTGCGTTGTTGCTCCACTGGAAGGCATAGCCGGGCGTGCCGCCTGTAACACTGATATTGATGGCGCCATCGGTACCGCCAAAGACCGTAACATGAGTAATATTTCCTGAAACACCAAGTATGGAGGGTTCGGAAATAGTTGTTGAAAATACTTTTTGACAGAACTTATTGTCCCGCGCAGTTAATACATAGGGACCGGGAGCGAGCGATGAGAGGTCCTCGGTTGTTGCTCCATTATCCCATGAAAATGAATAAGGAGTGGTGCCTCCCGATGTTGTGAGCATAATTGAGCCATTGGCGCCGCCCAAACATGTAACATGAGCAACAGAAGAGTTGAAAATAATTTCACCCGGCTCGGTGACAGGAATAGATAATGTACGGACGCAGCCATTGGCATCGCTTGCGGATACCGTATATGATCCGGCAATCACCGAACTGATATTCATGGTTGTTGCGTTATTGCTCCAGATATAGGTATAGGGCGTAACACCACCGGTAACGGTAATAGAGACAGCGCCGGAATTACCACCAAAGCAGTTGACATTTGTTGTGGCATCCAGAGCCAAATTCATGACAGTGGCACTTTGTGGTACAGTATATGAATCAACATCACGACACCCTTTTGCATCGGTTGTTGTTACCTGATAGGAGGTGGCAAAGAGATTATAT
>CAZRNJ010000144.1:0-6649 GCA_964601385.1 uncultured Bacteroidales bacterium
GCACGATATGCCTTACCCCTCCTACCCCGATAGCATAAGACACTTTAAATTCGCTGTATCGCAGATTAGCACCGCCCGTTCGGATTATATACGCAAAATTATCGGGGAACTGAAGGTACTTCCTGTTATCCATACACATACCCACAAGCAACTGCGCACGTGAATAAGTATCGTATGGACGGTTAAGATTATGATACTGGAGTAATAAACCAACCGGACTGTTCCTGTATAATTCAGGAATATCCGAAATAGATGTAACAGCAATCAGGTTTTCCATGAGTTGTTAAAAATAGCACTTCCCGGATAAACAATAATCAAGTTTGTCACTTTTGTTGAATCCTCCGTTGCTTTGCTGCATATTGAGAGGACATAGCAATATTGCCGAGATTCTGATAAATAACCGCCAGATTACCCAATATCTGCGGGTTAGATGGCTGAAGTTTCTCTGCTTTAAGAAAGGGGCCAAGGCAATTGATCCATTGTCCCAACTGCGCATAGCAATAACCTTCGTTAATTAGTCCATCAAAACTCTGCGGATTAAGAGCCGATGCACGATTAAACAGAGCAGCAGCACGCACATAATCCCTGCCGGCCATACATACCAATCCCAGATTATAATTAACATCATACCGGTTAGGATTAATTGTATAAAACTGTTCAAACACTTTACGTTTAAATTCAATACTATCCTGAAGGGTACTGAAAACAGCAAATAAATTATCATAAATCTTATCCCCATTGGGATTGATATCTGTCAACTGCTTATAAACCGCGGCTGCTGCGCTGTAATTACGGTTATATTCATAATGTGCTGCGGCAAGGTTAAAAAGAGCAATAACATTTTTCGGATAAATTTCAACCGATCGCTGAAGATGATAAATAGACCGCCGGTAATAAGAATTACGCAATGCCGAGTCGGCAGTTTTTTTTGCTTCGACCATCAGAAATTCACCGGCAAGGGACTGTCCCTTGCTGCTATTTTCCGAAATATTCACATCGTGGGTAAAAAGGATAAAATTGTTTTCCCAGTTCCTATTACGGCTGATCGTCTTTACAGAGAACAAAATGAGTATTACAGACAATAAAATGTACAATAAATTATTACGCAATTTCAGTGAGGGAATGAATTGCAATGCACGATGCAACAACCATCCGGCAGCAAGACAAAAACCAAATGACGGCATATAGGCAAACCGTTCGTTCATGAATGCGCCGATAGGCAAAACAATATTTGATGCAATTGACAAGGTAATGAGATAAAACAATATCCCATAGCTGACAACATCCTTTCTGCGGTAATTACGGAACACATAATAAACCATAAGGCCATAAATGATCAGCGGAACAATAGCTTTCAACGAAGAAGGATCCACTATGGGAATATGATACGGATAATAATCAATGGTAAGCGGGTGTGGGAAAAAAAGCAGTTTCAGATAAACACCCAGGGTAAAAAGAATAGTAGCATATTTCTGAAAGAAAGACATTTCAACAAACGGATCATTCATCAGATCATTCTCAAGACCTAAGCTGCCATAATGAATCGTTCCCTGCCTGATCATCAGAAAAACACCAAATAAAATAAAAAGCGGGATCATCAGTGATATGCTTTTTTTAAGTTGTACCTCTCTGAAGAAATAGAGAGTAACGGGTATTACGGCAAAAAAGGTTACCGCATTTTCTTTCGAAAATAATCCAACAAAAAAGGCAACTACACTATAGAATAAAAATCTTCTCTGACCAGTATCAAAAAAACGAATAAGAATGTATAATGTCAGCAAAGAACCCAACAAGGCCAGTAATTCATCGCGTCCTTTGATATTAGCAACCACTTCGGTATGTATTGGATGAGCAATAAAAAGGATAGCTGTGATAAAAGGAACAGAAAGCCAGCGGGAATTATTTTTTTCATTCAGATCGTTTCGGAGGAAGAGGAGCAAAACCAGCAGATAAACCAGCATTCCTGTAGCCGCGTAAATCAAAATATTCAGGAAATGACTGATATGCGGGTTTTCGCCAAAAAAAGCATATTCGATGGCAAAGGTAATTAAACTCATCGGCCTGTAGCGTCCGCCCTTAACCATATTCATATTCTCACCGTAATACCCGGTAAAAAAATCGGTAGTAAACAGTTTTCCAATTCCTTCAAACCCTTGTTTAGTGTATTGATTTCCGGTAATGGCTATGGTATCATCGAGCGTATAGCCAAACGGGATAGTATTTCCGTAAAGCAGAAACGACAGTGCCAGGATGATAAAAAACACAGCATAATCAGGAGTAAGTGGGAACAAGGGCTGCTTAACAGTTATTGTTTTCGGTTTATGTTTGGGCTGATTTTTTTTCATTCCGTTTCCTTTAAAAACAGTTCTAAAATAAAATAAAAACACTACTTTAGCAAAAAAACTTCATTAATGACAATCAATACATCACTCTTACTCAGCAGCGCAATCATTGGTTCGTCGGTTATTTCATGCAATAAAAATGATAAAAAGAATTCGGAACAGCCGAACATCATATTTATTATCACAGATGATCAGGGTTACGGCGATATCGGCTTTCACGGGAATCCATATATAAAAACACCCGTACTCGACCGCCTTGCCAAACAAAGTGTTCGATTATCGCAATTTTATGCCTGTCCGGTGAGCGCGCCAACACGAGCATGCCTGATGACAGGTCGCTATGCTTATCGCACAGGGGTCTATGACACCTATAACGGAGGCGCCATTATGGCTACCGAAGAGATAACCATTGCCGAAGCGCTTAAACAACAGGGATACAAAACCGGCATAATCGGGAAATGGCATCTGGGAGATAATTATCCTTTCCGGGCACAAGATCAGGGATTTGATGAATGCTTTGTGCACGGAGGCGGCGGCATTGGCCAACAGGGAGATGCCGAAGAAAATTTCAGTAATCCGGACAGTTCATATTTCAATCCTGTTATCAGTCGTAATGGCAACCCCGAAAAAACAAAGGGTTATTGCACAGATGTTTTCACTGATGAAGCGATAAGGTTCGTTCAACAGAACCAGAAAAATCCCTTCTTCCTTTATCTTGCCTATAATGCTCCGCACACCCCACTGCAAGTCAAGGGCGATGACCTGGCGCGTTACGATAGTGTGCGGTTAGATACATCAATATACCCATCCGGCGGCTATCCATTGATGATGAACGAAAATGATTATGAGAATGCGAAGCGGGTTTATGCCATGGTATCGTGCATTGATGATAATATTGGCCGGTTATGGCAAACTCTCCGCGATTTACAGATAGAAGAGAATACCATTATTATTTTCATGACCGATAACGGCCCGCAAAACTATCGTTACCGGGGAGGACTAAGAGGGAAAAAATCAACTGTTTTTGAAGGCGGCATTCGCGTACCCTTTTATATTTATTGGAAGGGACATCTCACAGAGAACAAAGAAATAAGTGAACCTGCAGCAGCTATTGATGTTCTCCCTACAATCTGCGCAATTACATCAACCCCTTTACCTTCGTCACAAAAGATTGACGGAACAAATCTTTATCCCCTGATTACCGGAAAGGCCGAACAACTTGCCGAACGCTCATTATTCTTCGTGTGGTCGCGCGGATTTATTGAACCCTATTATAATATTGCCGTACTCAAAGGCGAATGGAAAATAATTGGCGAAACGCCTTATTATATGGGTGATACAGCCCTTCAGCTATATTACCTGACTACCGATCCGTTTGAAAAAAATAATCAGGCGCAAAAATATCCTGCAAAAGTAACCCGATTAAGAAAAGAATTTGATGCATGGTACAGTTCCATAATTAGCTCTCCACCTTTACTTAAGGGATACTGCATAATCGGTACCCCACACGAAAATCCTGTAATCCTTACACGGCAGGACTGGCATGGTGCACGGGGCAAGTACTGGGAGAGGCCTGATGGATTTGGGTGGTGGAATGTTACTATCAGGCGAACGGCAAGCTACTCATTTGAACTGCGCTTTAAAGAAAAAATATCAAATAAAGGGAAAGCCCTGGTTCGCCTGGGCAGTACCCAGCGAAGCATGTTAAACAATGACACAACCAGCCGGGCCGTTTATCTGCCACCATTCAGAATAAACGCAGGAGATTATAAGCTGGAGGCCTGGTACGAAGCCAAAGGAGAGATTATTTCACCCATGTACATTCATGTAACCGCTATTGATGAATAAACAAAAAATATCCAATAAAACCAAAAACAGATGAAAAGAATATTCTGCACGTTTGGACTACTCGCATTCATCACCCTATTGAATGCGCAAATTAAAGTGGCCTGCATTGGTAACAGTATAACCTACGGATCGGGCATTGAAGGCCGCGACTCCCTGAGTTACCCAGCTCAATTGCAAAAAATGATGGGTAAACAATGGGATATAGAAAATTTCGGTGTCAGCGGAGCAACGCTGCTGAAGAAAGGCAACAAACCGTATTGGAAAGAAACGGCCTTTACCGCCGCACTCTCTTTCCGGCCCGAAATAGTGATTATAAAACTAGGCACGAACGACAGCAAGCCCTTCAACTGGCAATACAAAAATGAATATCCTGTTGATTATAAAGCGCTGATTGATACTTTCCGTAATCTTGAGACAGTAAAAAAAATCTTTATTTGCATGCCGGTTCCTGTTGTTGAAGACCGCTGGGGAATATCTAAAACGGTTACCGAAAACGAGATAGTGCCCATGGTAAAAAAAATCGGGGAAGCGAACAATGTTGAGGTTATTGATCTGTATACGCCATTTGCCGGGAAAGATTATCTGCTTCCCGATAAGATACATCCCAATGCATCAGGAGCAGCATTGATGGCAAGCATTCTCCATGAATATTTAAATAAATACCTTGACAGCAAAAAATAAAAAAATGAAACCACACCTTCTGGCACACGGGCTAATCTGCTGTCTGATATTTTTTTCCTGCCAAACCAAAACTGACCCTATCTATTGCATTACTGATTATGGAGCAAAAGGCGACAGTATAACGCTCTGCACCCGCGCAATACAAAAAGCCATAGATGCAGCATGGTTGGCCGGTGGCGGGCAGGTTATTGTTCCTTCGGGGATCTACCTGACGGGCACCATTGAACTAAAGAGTAATGTTGTTTTTCATCTTGTTTCCGGATCGAGAATTAAAGGATCGCCCGATATTAATGATTACAAAGAATTTAGCTGGGGTCACAACCGCGACCGGCAACCCTGGCATCTGGTAACAGCCCGTAATGCAACAAATGTAACGATTGAAGGACAAGGGATTATTGATGGAAACGGACCTGCTTTCTGGAAAGAGTATAATGCCGATAGTTTTCCGCAATGGATAAAAGCCAAAGAACAAAAAATCAGTCCAATGCTCGAAATACAGGAATGTCAGGATATCCGGATAAAAGATGTAACACTCAAGACCGGAGGAGGATGGACTCTGAATCTATACAACAGCGATCGTGTTCAAGTAAGCGGAATAAAAATATTGAACAATGTATATGCCCCGAACGGCGATGGAATAGACATTTCCGGATGTACTGATGTTACAATCAGCGACTGTATCATTAAAACCTGCGACGATGCAATCTGTCTGAAAACGATGGTTGACAGCAGAGAATGCAAAAGGGTTACGGTTACCAACTGTGTCATAGAATGTCTTTGTGCCGCGCTGAAAATCGGGAATGAGTCATTCCGTAATATTTCACAGGTGACCTTCAGCAACTGCATTATTTATGGTTCATCGCGCGCTTTTGCCATTTATGCCGAAAGCGCAGGAACAATAAGCGATATAATGGTGAATAACATTATATCAGATACCCGTGTGCCACTTATCTACAACCGACCTATCCATATCTGCCTGAACCTTCCCAAGCCCGGGTCCGGTGACCGCAATGGCGACTGGTTATTTAAAGATGGGAAACAGGCCCCCTATAACGGTCGTGAACCGGCTATAAAGAACATACTGATTACGAATTTCAATTGTACCACAGAAGGCCGCATACTAATCACCGCAGAAGAAGGACGGAAGATTGAAAATCTGACCATGCAAAACATAATACTTAACTATGCCTGGATAGAAGATCCGTTACCCTTTGTACACCGTATGAAGAGTTCTCAGTTTGCACCGGTCAGTTATGAAGCAAAAACAGCAAAAGCTGCGCTTGTGCTTGAAAACATCCATAACCTTACACTCAGGAATCTCACAATTAACTGGCCCGAATCGGACACTGTGCCCAACGAATGGAAATTTCCCAAACGTATCGGGAATGGTACCATGGAAGCATTTTTTCCGGACTATACCCGGTCTAAACAAACAGAATTTTCGGCCATCTACGGACGCGGGCTAACCGATTATCAATTTGATTTATCAGGAATGGAATCGTCAAACCGGCAAGTTCCAGTATTTGACCTGAAAAATTGCAGCGTCAGGCCAAAACTATAAATGAATTGCAGACAATCAGCAATTAAATACTTTCACACTATACAAAATGCAATTATCTTTGCTGTATAATACGCGCTAAACGATGTGCCCGAGATTTAAACTGATACAAAACGATGCATGGCTTTCGCCGCATGAGCCATCCATCATACAGCGCCACACAGCAGCCCTGGCCAAAGAAAAAATCTTTCAATTTAAACACAAAATAGAAGCCCGGTTC
>CAZRNJ010000145.1:0-6639 GCA_964601385.1 uncultured Bacteroidales bacterium
GTTTAACTATTTTAAGAATACCTGTCCGTTATACCCTGCCGGGTTGACCAGATAGTATTTTTCGGCATAATTACTATTTTTGTTTAATTTTAATAAATCATGAAGAATAATAAACCGCAGCAATCAAATAATATTTGGCCTGTTGTTATTATCATTGTTGCAGGCCTGATTTTATTTTTCCCGTTAACAAAGTGCGATTTTCTCAGTAACTGGGACGATGGTCAATATGTGGTTGATAATCCTGATATTCGTGGCTTTTCTGCGCAAAACATCGGGAAAGTATTTTCAACTTTCTATGTAAACAATTATCAACCCGTATCCATGATGTCGTATATGATTGATTTTACTTTAGGAGGGCTCAAACCAGGAATTTTTCACTTTATTAATATTCTCCTGCACTTAATAAATGCAGTATTGGTTTATATTTTTATTTACCGGCTTATTGCTCTTCGGCCAGGCGCATTTTTTTGTTCTATCGTTTTTCTGATCCATCCGATGCATCTCGAATCTGTGGCATGGATATCTGAACGAAAAGATGTATTATATGGACTCTTTGTTTTGCTTGCTCTGATTAGTTATCTGCAGTATATTGATAACAACGACAAGAGAAAGTTTTTTATAAGCTTTTTATTTTTTGTATTGGCTGTACTTTCAAAATCTATGGCTCTGACTTTACCTTTTCTGCTTTTCGCCGTTGATTATTACAGGAAGCGAAAATTTTCAAAAGAGTTAATCATCGAGAAAATCCCATTTCTTATTTTGTCTGCGATTTTTATTTATATTACCATCCTTACTCAATCGGAAAACGCGCTTAATTCAGCTCCTCAGCTTTCTGCAATTCCCTGGATACTGATGGTAATTTATGCTATCGGATATTATTTGTTGATGTTTATCTTTCCGTTTCATCTTTCGGTAATCCATTATTATCCGGTTGATGTATTGAACGGTGCAATCCCGTATTATCTCTGGATCATCCCGGTCGCATTGTTGTTGACCGGTTATCTGCTCTGGACAAGTAAAGAGCACCGGAGAATTATAATTTTTGGTTTAGCTTTTTTTCTTGTTTCTCTTTCAATTGTTCTTCAGATATTGCCATTTGGGCTCGCTATTACTGCCGAGCGTTATACTTATCTGGCATATATCGGCCTGTCGGTGCCGGTTGCTGTATGGTTGTTTTCCAGGCCACGCAGCAGTATTGTGCGTTATGTTATCTTTATTTTTTTTCTGGGCTATTTTGTATTAACTACAGGGAAGCGTATCCCCGTTTGGAAAAACAGCGTGTTGTTGTTTGCCGATGGAACTAAAAAGTATCCTGCTCACAGTCATGCGTACTGGTGTCTGGCTACTGCGCAATCGGATTATAAACTGAAACGGGAGGCATTGTCGAGCTTGAATTATGCAATACGGTTAAATCCGCATGATGAGAATGCTTTTTTCAGCAGGGCAACGATTAAGTCCGATTTAAATGATTTACCGGGTTCCCTGGCCGATTATGATACAGTACTTATGTTGAACAGTCGCGATACCGGCGCTTATATCAATAAAGGAAATATTTATTTTGGTTTGCAGAAACTCGATTCGGCGATTATTCAATACAATAGGGCATTGACGGTAAATCATTCGTTAATTATACCAAGAGCCATGAAAGGCCTGGCATTGGTAAATGGTCGCCGGTATACTGAAGCCGAGGCAGTACTCGATACGGTTATTATGATGCGCCCTGCTCATGCCAATGCTCTTTATTACAGGGGTGTGGCGCGTTATAACCTCCAGAAACTTGATTCGGCTTGTGCCGACTGGAAACGCTCTGCTGTATTGGGTCAAAAGGATGCTGCAGGAATGTTGTTGGCGTATTGCCGGCAGTAATATTATTTATTCATTGCGGCTTGTTCTTTGGCTTTGAGTTCCTGCGCCTTTTGCAGATAGAAACTTGATTTGGCCATATCTCCCGTACGCTGATAGGTAATGCCAATATTTGCGTTGAGGTCAACGTCTTCGGGAGCCAATTGCAGTGCTTTTTCAAATTGTGCCAGCGCATCGGTGAACCGTCCGGAAATACCATAGGCAACACCCAGATCTTTCAGTCCTTTGGGATCACGCGGATTAATGGCTACGGCACGCTCAAGATAACTGATGGCTGCCGGTATATTATTCATGTACTTGCCGTAAAGATTACCCAGCATGTAATTCACTTCGTACCGGTTGGGATTGATTTTACTGATCTCAAGCAATTCATTCAGCTTGAACTGAACATCCGGAATGGTGTTAAAAATGCGTTCGGTATTGCTGTACACCAGATCGTACTGGGGCGACAGACGCAATATATATTTGTAGTAATACATCGTTGAATCATACTGCCGGGTGTTATAATATAAATTGCCCGCAAGCAGCAATGCATCACGGTATGTCGGGTGTATGCGAATGGATTTTAACAGGTACTTTTTTGATTGTTCGATATATTGTTTGCGTAATGTGCTATCGGTTGTTACCTGTGCCTCCTCAAGCAATTTACCTCCTGCCGAACAATTGCTCTTTGCACTGTTATGAGATATTTTTACATCATTGGTAAACAGTGTGAAATCGTTTTTCCATACCGGATTACGGGCTATTGTCCGTACCGAAAAGGCAATTAGAATTACCAGTGTGAATCCTGCCGTAAAGTATCGTTTCACCGGATTGTTCTGCATCAGTGACGGGATCGTTTTTGCCGCCAGATATGCTATAGCCAGGCACCAGCCCAATGATGGCATATAGGCAAACCGTTCGTTCATAAATGCGCCGATAGGAAAAAACAGGTTTGAAACAATAGATAAAGTAGCCAGATAATAAATTACTGAAAATGACAGCATCGTTTTCTTTTTAAAACCGCTGAGGGCAATAAATCCTATGGCAATATACAGAATCAATGGAACGATTGCCCGGAGATCCATCCATCCGATTATGGGAATATGATACGGATAATAATCGAAGGTAAGATTAGTAGGCAGAAACAATAATTTTATGTAGACACCGAGCGTATAAAATATTGTAGCATATTTTTCTCCTTCCGATGCATACAAAAAAGGATTATTCATCAATTCATCGGGTATATTGCTTCCGGTATCTCCCAGCACAGCTCTGCGGATAACCATAAATAGCAGAAATGATATGAATGGTGGAATTGTTGCTGTGGTTATTGTCCGGCCGGAGCCATTTTTAAAATAATACAGAGAAATGGGAATTACTGCAAGGAAGGTTACGGCATTTTCTTTTGACATCATTCCAAGAAAAAAGCAGATAGCCGAATAAATCAGGTTCATCTGATTTTTTGTGTCTAACCAGAGGATTGTAAAATACATACTAAACAGTGCGCCAAGCATGGCCAGTATTTCATCGCGTCCTTTGATATTAGCAATAACTTCGGTGTGTAAAGGATGAGCAATAAAAAGCAGTGCGGTAATAAACGGAATGGCTGAATACCACGGTTCATCTTTTTTTTGCCGGAGCAGCAGGTTCAGGATGCGGTAAATAATCATTCCGGTTAAGGCATACAGCAGAAGGTTAACCAAATGACTGATGAATGGTTTCATGCCAAAGAATTGAATTTCTATGGCATAGGTAACAACGGATAATGGGCGGTATCTGCCTCCTGCTACCAGATTTTTTTTTACACCAAAAAAACCGGTGAACGATTCACTCGTGAGAATCTCTTTAATACCGCTAAATCCCTTTTTGGTAAAGGTGTTTTGTGTGATGACAATGGCATCGTCAAGGGCATAATCATGCGTGAGTGTATTAGCATAGAGCGCAATCGTAAAACCGAGAATGATACCGTAAATGATGAGATTCTGCTTCTTATGTTCCATAGCGTTAAAAATAGGTTGTCTAAAATACATTAATAAAATAAATTTTACAAGTTGTTCGCAGTTTTTAAACTGCAAAATTCCGGTTTAAATCAAACGATGTATTGGAAATTTTAATGTATGGCGATTAAGAAAAATATACTATTTGCGTTCTTTATCACTTGCCTGAAAAGTTATTTTTCTATATCGGCCTTTAAGCTGAGGTCGAGTGAATGAATATGATTGGTAAGTGAACCGATTGAGATAAAATCAACCCCGCAGGCAGCGTAATGTCTGATATTTCTGGGGTTAATCCGTCCGGATGATTCAATCTGCATTTTTTTGCCGATTATTTTTACGGCCTTTTTGGTCATGGCCGGCGTAAAATTATCGAGTAATATCCGGCCGGCGCCTCCACATGCCAGTATTTCACGGACATCAGCCAGAGTACGCGCCTCGACAATGATGAAAAGTTCTTTCTTTTTCTCTTTGAGATATTTTTTGGTTTTTTTTAGGGCAGGGGTAATTCCGCCTGAAAAGTCAATATGGTTATCTTTCAGTAAAATCATATCATACAGTCCCATTCGGTGATTTTTACCCCCACCGGTTCTGACGGCTTTTTTTTCGAGAAATCGCATACCCGGTGTTGTTTTGCGCGTGTCGAGGATTGTACAGGGATATCCTTTCACTTTTTCGACAAGTGCAGCAGTTTTAGTAGCGATTCCACTCATGCGCTGCATGATATTAAGCACCAACCGCTCGGCTTTCAGGATTGTGTGAATCGGTGCACTGACCACAAAAGCAACCTGTCCTTTATGCACTTGTTGTCCATCTCGCAGGTATGTTGTTATCCTGCATTTTTTGTCTATGGCTTTAAAGAGTTGGACGGCCTCTTCAATCCCTGCAATTACCCCGTCTTCTTTGATCAGAAGTTTAGCTTTGCCCATGGTGTTTTTCGGGATTGTGGCAAGAGTAGTGTGGTCGCCTTTACCGATATCTTCCTTTAATGCGTTTTGAATAAACTGATCGAAATTTTTTTTACTCATCTGTTTTATCTATTCGTATTTGATGAATATATTTCTGGCCGTCGCTTTCTTTAAGCAAAATAAAAAAACGGTATTTGCCCGCAGTACTGGTATATATCCCAATGGCGTATTTATATTCATCGTTATTTCCTTCGTGAATAGTGTAATAATTCAGTGCAGGATAAACAGAGAAAAATTTGCTTAGTAACTGTTGTGTTTTTGCTGCTGTGCAGGTGCATTCCTGATCAGGCAGGGTTAGTTCAACCTGTTCGGCGAGAAAAGGCGAGAGAGCAACGGCATTTCCTTCTTTCAGCGCCTTAATTAAAGCAGATGGCAGTTGTTCGGCCCTGGTTGTAACATTTGCAAATATTATAACCGTTGTAATTCCTGCTATCAGAAACGAAACAGGCCGGATAGGTATTCGGATTTTCATATTCAATAATTCGTTCGATGTACAATGTTAGTATTTTTTTTTAATTTGGAGCAGTAAAAAAAAGCTTTTTTATTAACCCAAAGGATGAAGATCGAAGCCATATTTACAGGCAAAACAACACCATCCTACCTTGATACAGGAATTGAATTATACCGTCAGCGGATTATTCATTATCTGCCCTTTGAAATTAAAGTATTGCCTGACCTGAAAAAGGGATCTGTTCAGTCATCTCAACAGATTAAGGAGAAAGAGTCAGCCCAGATTCTGAGCACTGTAACAGGAGCCGGTTATTTTATTTTACTGGATGAGAAAGGCCGGCAATATGATTCAACCGGTTTTGCAAATTGTTTGCAGGGTATTTCAAACAGAGGAATAAAAAAAATGGTCATTGTTACCGGTGGTGCTTTTGGGGTTGATGACAGGGTTAAATCTGCAGCTAATCAGATTATATCATTCAGTATGCTTACTTTTTCTCATCAATTAATCCGGTTAATACTGATGGAACAGGTTTACAGGGCAATGACCATTCTGCGTAACGAGAAATATCATCATGCATAATGTTTGAATTCGGATTATCTTCATATAGTATTCAGTTTTTTTTTTAATTTGGCAGTCACGAATAATAATGAATATTAATCCTGAATGATTGTGAAAAAAGTATTCCGCACACTTTTTATTTTCACTGTGGTTGCCGCTTTGGTGGTGTTTTTTGTGAATGCATATATTGTTTATTGCCGTATTTATAAGCCGAATGTACGGGCCACTCCCGATGGCGGGGTGGTTTATTTTCCGACCGGTACAACGTACAATGAAGCGCTGATGATTTTGGATACAGCTCATGTGTTTATCAGTTTTCAGTCGTTTAAATGGATTGCTGATCGCACCGGTTATGCCAGTCATGTTCATCCGGGACGTTATGTGTTTAAGCAGAATATGAGCAATAAGGAAGTGCTTACCATGCTGAAATTGGGCAGGCAAAAGCCGGTGCGTTTTGTTATTCATAATATCAGGGATGTACAGCACCTGTGTTCACTGGCCGGTCGAAAGCTGGAAATAGACTCATCCGATATTGCCGATCTTTTATTTAACGAACGGTTTATTCAGAAGTACGGGTTTAATCAATACACTTTAATCAGCGCTTTTATACCAAATACCTATGAATTGTGGTGGACCACGACAGCTGACAAATTTTTTGACCGGATGTATATTGAGTACAGGAAGTTTTGGAACAACGACCGTCTGGAGAAAGCAAAAAAGATGAATCTTACACCTGCAGAAGTCAGTACGCTGGCTTCTATTGTGGATCAGGAGACCCTTCAAACCGAGGAACTACCGGTTATTGCCGGCGTTTATGTAAACC
>CAZRNJ010000146.1:0-6624 GCA_964601385.1 uncultured Bacteroidales bacterium
TAGCGTACACCGCCATGAACCAGTTTAGTGCTTCGGCTGGATGTCCCTTTGGCAAAGTCGGACTGTTCAATCAGCAGTGTTTTATATCCTCTTGAGGCAGCATCCACTGCTGCGCCCAGCCCTGTGGCTCCGCCACCGATGATAACAATATCCCATGGTTCGGAGCGGGAGCCGATTTGTTGAAGCATTACGTCACGATTCATAGTATAGTAGTTAAATGGTCCATTCTCTTGATTTTTCAATAGCTTTCTTCCATTTGACTAATAGGGGGCTGTAGTCAACTCCCTGTTCGGGCGAAAAGACGGTGGTGGATAGTGTTCCGGTAATATCTGATGGCGATTTCCATAATCCGCAGGCCACACCGGCCAATAGCGCAGCACCCAGAGCTGTCGTTTCGGTCATGGCAGGACGCACAACCGGAATGCCCAGCAATGTGCTTTGGAATTGCATCATCAGATCGTTCTTACTTGCTCCGCCATCGGCCTTCAGAATGTTGATGGGCATTGAACTGTCGTCGCGCATAGCCAGAAGTACATCGCAGGTCTGATAACAGATGGCTTCAAGGGCCGCACGGGCTAAATGCGATTTGGTTATACCGCGTGTCAAACCGGCAATGATGCCGCGTGCGCTTTGATCCCAGTAGGGCGCGCCAAGCCCGGCAAAGGCAGGTACAATATATACATCTCCATTATCGGGGCATTGCGAGGCCAGTTGTTCAACCTCGGCCGATTCACTGATTATGCCCAATCCGTCGCGAAGCCATTGTACCAATGCACCGGCAATAAAAACGCTTCCCTCAAGCGCATAAACGGTTTGATCTCCTGTTTGCCATGCAACAGTTGTCAGCAGTTTATTTTTCGATGCAACCGGTTTATTCCCTGTATTCATCATCATGAAGCATCCCGTTCCATAGGTGTTTTTGACCATGCCCGGGGTAAAGCATTGTTGTCCAAAAAGAGCGGCCTGCTGATCCCCGGCTATCCCGCATAAAGCCATGCTAAACCCTGGAATGGCCATGTTGCCGTAGTGTGCAGATGACGGGCATACATCAGCCAGCATTCTTTGCGGTATATTAAATAAGTCAGTCAGTTCAGTATCCCATTTTAATGAGTTGATATTAAAAAGCATTGTCCGGCTTGCATTCGAAACATCGGTGATATGCCGTTTGCCGCCCGTGAGACGATAGATTAACCATGAATCAATGGTTCCGGTAGCCAAATGTCCCTGTTCGGCATCATTGCGTATGCGTTTATCCTGATCAAGAATCCATCTGATTTTAGAAGCTGAAAAATATGAATCGATCACGAGCCCTGTTTTTGATCTGATCATGTCTTCATGTCCTTGTGATTTAAGTGTGTTGCAATAGCCGGCTGTGCGTCTGTCCTGCCATACAATGGCATTGTAAACAGGTTTGCCTGTACGTTTGTCCCATACAACAACCGTTTCGCGTTGGTTTGTGATGGCTGCTGCAGCAATATGTTTTGCGCCGGCTTGTTCAACGGCAATTCGAAGCGTTTGTAAAACAGTTTGCCATATCTCTTCTGCATCATGCTCAACCCATCCGGGTTGCGGATAGTATTGCTTAAATTCCTGTTGCGCAGAACTGACAATGTGTCCGGTGCTGTCAAAAACAATCACACGCGTACTCGTTGTGCCCTGATCAATGGCGAGGATATAATCTGCCATAATAGTTTTGTGTTTCCCTTAAAAATAGGTAAAAAAAACGATTTTTTTGCAATGGATTAAAAAAAAGAACAAAACCAGAGCAGATTGATCAATGGCTATTTCCAGAGGTTATCAGCATAGATGCCTTGTTTAACCATTTGATTGATTTTTTCTACAGCTATCTGGCGGTCTTCTTTATAGGTCATACCAAACCACTTATTGGTGGCCGGAAGAACTTTAACCCGGTGCTGCCCGCTCTTGATAAGGTCATTCACAACAAAGGGGATATAGAACTCGGCTTTGTGGTTGTTGATGTTGGACTTCAGAAAGTTTTCAAAAAAGTAGTACAGATGATCGAATAGTACTGGCGTAAAGCCCCAGCAGTTCATTGATACAACGGCTTCCGGCGATAAATTTTCTGTTTCGCCATTTGATTGCTTATTCACAATTTTGTCATGCACCCGATTGATGGCTGTTTTCTCGGTGATATTTAGCAGATATTGATCGGCAGTAACAGAACATACTCCCCGGGATACTGAGCCGAATTCAGAAAGGGTTTTGGCCAGCGAATAACCGGCCATGGCAAAATCGTTCTTTATAAGGGCATCATCGCTGTCAAGAAAATTTTACAGGAGAATAAATGAACTACGTCCATAAAAATCATCTGCATTGATCACAGCAAAACATTCATTTATTTTTTTTCGGGTTGCAAGTATAGCATGTCCTGTACCCCATGGTTTAACGCGGCTTTCGGGCAATCTAAAGCCATCCGGCAAGTCATCAAGTTCCTGGAATACAAATTCAAGATCTGCATGAACGGCTATTTTTCCGGCAAGTAATTCAATAAATTCATTTTCGGTTTCTTTACGAATAACAAATACGATTTTATTAAAACCGGCGCGTATGGCGTCAAAGGCCGAGTATTCAAGAAGTGTCTCACCCGATGGACCGATCCTGTCCATTTGTTTTAAACTGCCATACCGGCTGCCAAGTCCTGCAGCGAGAATGACCAGCGTTTTATTTCTTTTCATTGATTAATTCATTTAAAGT
Source organism: uncultured Bacteroidales bacterium (assembly GCA_964601385.1). Classification (GTDB taxonomy): domain Bacteria; phylum Bacteroidota; class Bacteroidia; order Bacteroidales; family JBBRXJ01; genus CAZRNJ01. The sequence continues at coordinate 2,716 of CAZRNJ010000146.1, forward strand.
GATGCAAAAGTAAGGATTTCATTGATTATTTAGCCGGGATTTTAAGGTTAACACGAAGAACCGATGATCCATCTTCTTCGATTTGCAATTGCTTACGGATAAATGACTTTTTTTACGTGCGTTGTGTTGGTGATTTGCACCTGAACAGATAGATAGAATATATGGTTTTACAGGCATTATTTTTGATAGCAATTCAGCATACACGGGAATATGGTTGTTCTGCGAAAAAGTTTTTTTATAGATAGCGACAAACAAATCGCGAATTGATCGGGTTACTGTTGCAGGCACGAAAATAAATCAGGTTGCGGAGGAACAACAACAGCTGGTTTTTGTTTTGTCGGTTTTTCTAGTTCTTTGACTTCCTGTTCCTGTACTTTTTTTACTTCAAACAGGGTTGGGGCATCTTCATCATATTTTTTCAGTATAGCAGTCATTATAGCTGAACGCATGAATTCCGACTGGTTGAGGATACGATACTTTTTGCAATAATTTTTTAATACTTTAAATTCGCGTGTATTTAGTAGAAAGGCCTTGCGATACTTGCGCTTAAGTTCTTCGTCTTGTTTATTTTTTTTTTCATTGTCAACATTCACTGGCAATTCTTCTTTTGCCGGCATATCGTTCTCTGAAAAAATATAATTCATACTTTTTGTATATTTGTTACACAATAATACATCAAACTTTTAAAAATTATCCTTCTAAGTGAAAATTGTTGTAAACACCCGCCTGTTAATAAAAGGAAAACTGGAAGGAATCGGCTGGTTTACAAGGGAAACACTATGTCGGATAACGCAGAAACATCCTGAGCATCAGTTTGTTTTCCTTTTTGACAGGTCTTATGCACCTGAATTTATTTTTTCTTCCAATATTACACCGGTTATTATCCGTCCCGAGGCACGTCATCCGTTGTTGTATTATATCTGGTTTGAATATTCGATACGCAGGTATTTTTCCGGCGCATCTCTCTTTCTTTCACCCGATGGCCTGATGCCACAGTCGGCTGGTATACCCATGCTGCCGGTAATTCATGATATTAATTTTGTTCATTATCCCGGCAAGCTGCCTTTGCTTACCGGCTGGTATTACAATTATTTTTTCCCGCGTTTTGCCCGTGCTGCCGCGCGCATAGCTACTGTATCCGAATTCTCCAAAAAGGACATAGCAACTTCATTTAGCATTAATCCTGAAATAATTGATGTGGTGTATAACGGATCAAATTCATTCTATCAGCCACTTAATCCAATCGAGATCATTGCAACGAAACAAAGATATACTCGGGGTTGTGACTATTTTATTTATGTTGGCATGTTTAATCCCCGTAAAAATATTGCACGGCTTTTGCTTGCTTTTGATGCATTTAAAATCAGCACTTCATCGGATGTTAAACTTGTACTGGTGGGCGAAAAAATGTTTGGTACCAGCGACATGGAAAAAGTATACAAAAGGATTAAACATAAGACAGATGTGATTTTTGCCGGACGAAAAAATCCTGAAGAGCTCAAATTTCTTATAGGGTCGGCCCTTGCATTAACTTATGTTTCGTATTTTGAAGGATTTGGCATACCCTTGCTTGAGGCCATGTATGCCGATGTTCCGGTGATCTGCAGTAATAATACCTCTTTACCTGAGGTGGCCGGTGACGCCGGTCTTTTAGTTGATCCTTTTTCGGTTGATTCAATAGCATCTGCCATGAAAGCAGTGTATGGCGATATTATTTTGCGTAATTCACTGATTGAAAAAGGACGTCTGCAGCGACTCAAATTTTCGTGGGATGCCTCAGCCGCGTTACTCTGGAACTCCATTGAAAAATGCCTGATATGACAAAACTGAAAAGCTGTTATATCCGGGGCATCCCCGAAGCCGGTTGCGACGAGGCAGGACGCGGATGCATTGCCGGCCCTGTGTTTGCTGCTGCCGTTATACTTCCCGAACATTTTGATTATCCCGGACTTGATGACTCGAAAAAACTGACTGAGAAAAAACGGTTGATATTGCGTACGATTATCGAAAAGGAAGCTCTTGCCTTTGCTGTTGCATCCGTTGACCATAACATGATTGATAAGATAAATATCCTGAACGCATCTATTTTGGCTATGCACAAAGCTATTGACGGGCTCTCAATCATACCGGAACACCTGATTATTGACGGAAACAGATTTAAACCTTACCGATCTATACCCCATCGCTGTATTGTTGATGGCGATGCATTGTACATGTCTGTTGCTGCTGCATCTGTTCTTGCCAAAACATACAGGGACGAATACATTGCAAATTTGCACGAACAATATCCTCATTATGGATGGAATAAAAACAAGGGATATGCCACTGCCGCTCATGTGCTTGCTATTAAAAAATACGGGATGTGTCCGTTTCACCGGCGATCGTTTTATGTGCGTTCGCTTCAGCCATTGCTTGCCTTCGAATGAATCCTTTATTATATGATTATTCGGTATAGCTTTCGATGGTTTATTTGAGATCGTTCTTCCGGATACAGGTTTTAAAGATCTTCCCCGGGATTATATTTTGTCATTTGTAAAGTCAGTTATTTGTTTATATTTGCTCAACTTTAACGCAATACAGAATGATGTATGAAAACAATACAGCAGATTCGATATAATACCAGTCCGCGTGATGCCCGACAATATAATACTGTTGCGCTGCGTGATAATTATCTTATCGAAAAATTATTTGGAAATGACGAATCCATTCTTATCTATACGTATTACGACCGGATGATTATTGGCGGTTTGATGCCTGTTAACGAAGAACTACCTTTGATTCCTATGGATATTGAGAAGGCCGGTTCGTTTCTTCAGCGTCGTGAAATGGGTATAATAAATGTCGGATCCGGCGGTAAAGTAAAGGCAGGAAATACAGTTTATTCACTTGACCATCTAGATGCTTTATATCTGGGTTTGGGTACTAACGATATTGCGTTCTCAAGTGATGATCCTTCTAACCCCGCAAAATTTTACATCAATTCGTGTCTTGCTCATGCTTGTTTCCCATCAAAAAAAATTAGCAGCAGTGAAGCCAGGCAGGTTCCTGTCGGATCTGCCGGTACAGCTAACGACAGGGTGTTGCATCAGTATATCGTACCGGCTCTGGTTGAAACCTGCCAGTTGATGATGGGTGTCACTAAGGTGAAACCCGGCAGTGTATGGAATACCATGCCTTGTCATTTGCATACATTACGGATGGAGGCATATTTCTATTTCGATATTCCTGAAGGTCATGCTGTATGTCATTTTATGGGTGAGCCGTCAGAAACACGTCATATCTGGATGCATAACAATCAGGCCGTGTTGTCGCCCTCCTGGTCTATCCATAGTGCAGCGGGCACTTCAAATTATTCATTTATATGGGGTATGGCCGGCTCTGACAGTCCTGTTGATCCGGTTCAAACTACCGATCTTCGATAAACTATTTAATAACTAGAATATGGAAAAATCATCTGCGCTTCCCTATGTCAATGTAGCTGAAACTATTGGCATTCCACCTGAAAAATCCCAGGTCGAAAAATCTCTGCGTTTGCTGGCTTCCTACATTATTAATCATACCTCTTACCAGTTTATTGATACAGTTACAGGCGAGATTTATAACGATAGCAAGGATATCAGGTCATATAATAATATAAAGCTTAAAAGTTTATTAAACGACTGGAAATACTGGAACGGTGTTATTCATCTCGCTTTTTATGAGTTGGCAAAAATATTGAATGACGATAAATATATCCGCTACGCGAAAAAAAACTATGAGTTTTTGTTTAATAATATTGATTTTTTTCAGAAACTTTTTGATGCAAGGATTCCCGGCGCACCTGTTCATCAGTATTTCCGGCTCGACCGGCTTGATGATTTCGGAGCTATGGCTGCCGGTTTATTTGAGGTGGTTAAAACCGATCCAAAC
>CAZRNJ010000147.1:0-6614 GCA_964601385.1 uncultured Bacteroidales bacterium
GTATATGTATACACCCCTGCCAATTTTATCACCGAAATCATCCAGCCCGTTCCACTTTATCGAGCTGATTCTGAATCCTTCAGATACGATATCTTCGCGAATGGTTTTTACTAATTTTCCTGAAATAGTAAATACCTGTATTAAAACTTCGAGTGTGTTTCCGGGTTGGTTATGTTCAAAATGAAATTCGGTGTATGTGGTAAACGGATTGGGATAATTAAATACATGTTCGATTTTCAATTCCTCTGATTTGACTACGATAAAGTCGAGTGATGATTCAGACGAGTTATTGAACACATCGTATGCTTTTAGCAGGATATTGTGCGGTCCTTCATCTAAATCATTAAGAGAATAGTTTATTCTTCCGCTTTGATAACTGTCGAGATCATTTTCATAATATTCGTTCAGATAAACCTTCTTGTTTTGCTGGTTGTCAAGGATAAATGATAAATCATGCCCGATACCGGTGCTGGCCGTGTTAATACCGCTGGAGTCGTTTAGTAAAGCAATCAGTATGGGATCCTGATTGGTCATTCCGCCGGGAACAAAGTTTTCATCATTCATATAAAGAGTTATATCCGGGCCGTTGTTGTCAATGCCTGCATTCTCGGACATTCCGCCGACGAGGAAGTTTTTAAAATGCCCGTGATAATCACGGTTATTGTTTGAAGCATAATAATTGATTTTCCCGAATCCGAAGTTGTAACGGATGTCTTTGGGCACAATAAACGAAAAGCTATAGTTTCCCTGGTTTACGGTAACTTTCCCTTTGTATAGAATACTGCTGCGTGACAGATATTCGAAAGGAATTGATTTGGCATCATTGCCCAGTGTTTTTATACGGAATTTTTTATCATACACTGTAGGAATCAGTATGCCGTTAAAATTGTTTTGCTTGTTGCCAAACTGGTCTTCAATAATCCCGCTGACGGTAACTTTGCTCAGTGCTTTAATTGTGTCAATTATAACGGTAACGTCGGTATTGTTGATTGTTAATGTTTTTACTCTGTCTTCGGGATAAGCAAGTGCGATGGACGGGTCGCCCAGCAGGGAAAAGTTATATTTATTCGGATTGTTTCCCAGATAATTTTTACTGAGCCGTACCATGTCCCCGAGTCGGTATTTTTTGTTATCAGGGCCCCGTTCAAAGGCAAAACGGAGAAAACTCTGATTCAATTGTTTGTTGGACGAAGCATATACTAACCGTGTGGTAGATAGCAGAGCTATGGCGCCGCCGCCATCATTTAGCAGCAGATATTCTCCGCAGGAGGTCCGGTCGTAATCGTCATAACGGCTGAATTCGCACGATGCAGTAACAAACAGAGGCAACCGGTCGGGATTATCATACGTTTGTGCATCGCTGATACGCATGATGTGTTCATGAGCCAGCCCGAGTTCGCCCCCATGCCCTGTGTAATTCATCATAAGCGCACCCGATTTCATTCTGTTTTCAATGGCTGCATTTACTCCCGGATATTTTTCACCCGATGGCGTGGTCTCTTGTGTATAGGCATCGAGATAAATTTTTGTGATGGTGAAATCGGGATACATTGTATCAATCATTTCGGCCAGATCGTTGGCATCGCCCATGTGAAGGTTGCCATCACCATCGTCACCGATAAAACAGAGAATGTTACGCCAGTCGCCTAAATTGGCTGTGGTATTGTAGCGTTTGATTTTGGCTACAACATGTTGCGCTTCTGTGGTGCTTTTTACGGTCAGACGCCCTACTCCCATATCCATCAGGCCACTTACGCCGCCTTCATTTTCATCGAGCAGGGTAAAGAAATCGTCGCAGGTATATGAGTTGGTTTGCGACAGTGATTCGTATGACTGGTAGGTAGGAATAAAGTTGGTGTTTCCGGATGTCAGCAGATTGTTGTACGAGCCATCGCCAAACAGTAGCAGGTAGCGGGGTAACTGGTCTTCTGTTGTTGCCCGGTCGTAAAACATCTTGGCAAAGTTCCGGATGGCTCCTGCATCGGGGGTCCCGGAAGAGAATTCGTTATAAATTTGTCCGATTTCCGCAATGTTTACGGTTAATCCGTCATTCGACCGGCGAAAAGCAGCCAGCTCTGATGCTTGTGATGCAAAGGTTGAATGATATACAATAAGCATATTGGCCTGAGCCATGGCGTGCAGGTTTTGATTTTGAATAAGGCCGGTTCCTATGCCCTGTAGTACCGGTGTGTTAAATGAAGACGATGGCCTGAACGCAACAAATTCGCGTAAACTGTCGGTGCGCATACGAAATATAAAGACACCTCCGGCCAGTGTGCCGTTGATCTGACGCAAATCGGCAGGGTTTGTTATATCCCACACTATATCGCCGGTAGAAACTCCTGAGATCTGAAACTCTGCGATGCGTCCGGCACCGTAAGAGTCGGGGTCGCGAAACAGAAGCTGATTGGCTGAAAGTTGCAGCTGACGCCTCGCATTTATTATGATATAATCAAGATATCCTTCGGCCGATGCATCGGTATTGATAAAACTCAGCGATAAATTTAACTGATCCTGCACGGCCGAAAAACTATTGGTTACAGCATTAGATGCTGCGTAGGTGTAGCCGCTTAAACTAACGGTGGTTACCGGTATAGATTGAACTGTGCTGCCGTTAATACTGATATTAAAAGTGCTGCTGCTTGCTGTTGACCGGGCAATTACACGCGAATGGATTTTTACGGGAACAGATGTTATAAGATTTGGAAAATTGAATGAATAGGAATAATACGGATTAACATCTACCGGCTCGTAAAATTCACGTCCCGAACGGATAAGGTTTTTAATGTTCACTTCATGGACGGCATAGTCGGTAAAGGTAGTTACAATATGCGTTGGCGCATCGGGGATACTGTTGAATTGTGGTATGGTTTTCCCCAGGCCGAAACTTGAAGTGAGAAAATAATACGAAAGGGTAGAATAGGGGTGTCCGGTATGCGTGAATAATTGTGATGTGGTGTTGTATTTCCAGTCAACCGGCCCTTTGGCGTAAAACAGGATGTAATCGCCGTAATTAAAAATGCCATCGCTGCCTTTTACAAATAGTAAAGCCGTTTCAGGCAGATCGTCATATACCGGCTGGTTGTTCGACTCGGGGAGCAATCCGCCATATCCGTATACTCTTACCGATGCTGGATTTTCAATGCCCAGGTTCTGAAGCTGCGTATAGCTTATTTTTTGAATACCGGTAGTGGTAATTCCTATTTTATACCATTTACCCGAAGCAAGAACCGACGACGAACGATAGGTGCGTTTGCCTTGCTTAAGTCCTTTGGATTGGGGTTTTACATTAATTTTTACCGTGAACGATACTAATTTTTCAACCTGTCCGGTACTGGTTTTTCGTAAAGGAATAAAAGCCAGTTCAAGATATGGTTTTTTTTGCATGTACCGGACAGCACTTTCATTTACAAGGTCGTCCGGTATATCTGTATTTCCGGTTTTTTGTTGATCGGTACTGCTTACCGGTTCAAATATCAATTCGGTCAGTTCAGCCGTTGCATCAGGCCCCCCAACAGCAATCAGTTCGCAATAGTACGGAAGCATGGAAACACTGTTGCGGTAGGAGCAGCCGTTAAAACGGAAAAAATACCGGCTTTCGGATACTGCTGCATCTGTGCCCGCCGGAATATATTGTAAGGGCTGCCATTCAATTGTTCTTTTATACTCATCTTGCGCATTGCTGATTGTGCAAAATGTGAACATGGGAACAATTAATATGATCCAAATCATTATTTTTATGATCCTTTTTATAACCAAATTATTTGATTGATAACGAAAAAGTTGTTGTTATAGTATAAATCACCCGATGCAAAGGAAATTAATTTTTATAATATTCGCAGCAGTTCTTTCCGGAAACCGGATGCAGGGACAGGATGTTTTCTTCTCGCAGTTCTTTATGCATAAGATTTACCTGAATCCTGCTTTTTCGGGCTATGATGATGAGTCGCATCTGTTGCTCAATTATCGTAATCAGTGGCCCGATCTCTCTGGCTCGTTTGTAAGCTATGGTGTCGCATACGACCAGCCCTTGAAAAAGTTACACGGGGGTATGGGTGCTTATCTGATGAATGATGTACAGGGGAAAGGCATTTCAAATCATTTAACGGCCGGGCTGATTTATTCGTACCGTATAAAAGTTACGCGTTATTCTTTTGCCCATGCAGCTCTTCAGACAGGCGCAGGTCAATATGCGCTCCATGCCGGACGGCTTCAGTTTGCCGATATGTTCGATCCTGTAACCAACGATTTTTCCTATTCATCTTCCGATGGCACAGGAAACCAGAGTATACTGTATCCCGATTTTGCTGCCGGTGTGCTGTATCATTTCTGGGACAGATATTCAAATTCGGTATTCTATCTTGGCGCTGGGGCCAGTCACCTCCTGCAACCATCGCTGGCCGGCGGGTTAACGCTTTATCGTAAATATACGGGGCACCTTGGAGTTAACTTCCCTTTTGTTTATAATCGTCTGGGATTTGAGGAGATATGGCTTTACCCGGTGGTTTTATTTCAAATGCAGAAAAATTTTAATATTTTGTCTTACGGAACCTCAATTATTGGTGATCGTTATTTTATCTGGACCGGATTCAGGCATAATCTGGATCTGAATTTTTTTACACCGGTGATAGCGGCAGGCATGCATCAGCCAATGTATTCATTAGTATATAGTTATGATTATATGCCCTCAAGAAAAGACATGGCTGTTTCCGGGTATGGAGCTCATGAAATTACGCTCCTGCTGAATTTCAGGTACCGGTCAAAAATCAAGGCAATAAAATGCCCTAAAATCTGATTGTTTTGGAGATTTCAAAAAAAAAACTATCTTTGAGAAAATTAAATTTTACGAATATGAGAAGAGTAATGTTTGGAATGATGCTGGCAGCCAGTGCGTTAGTCATCTTATCATCCTGCGGTTCGAGCAAGAGTTCAAATTCTTCATCAACTACCGGATGGGATTATAATAATCCGGATAATGGTGGGTTTGAAGTTGTTCTGGATTATGAGCAGCCAACAGGCCCCGGGCTCGTGTTTATTCAGGGTGGTTCATTTCCTATGGGACGTGTGGAACAGGATGTTATTTATGACTGGAATAATGTTGTAAAGCGCGTTACTGTTTCCTCTTTTTATATGGACGAAACGGAAGTTCGTAATGTTGATTACAGAGAATACCTTCACTGGATGAAGCGGGTTTTTGTTGATTATCCCGATGTACAGAAAAAAGCATTGCCCGATACGTTGGTATGGCGCAATAAGATGGCTTATAACGAGCCGTATGTGGAGTATTATTTCCGGCATCCTGCCTATAATGATTATCCTGTTGTTGGGGTTTCTAATCTTCAGGCAGCCAGTTATTGTTTATGGCGTTCGGACAGGGTGAATGAAAAAATATTGATTGACCGCGGGATTCTTGAAATGGATCCAAACCAGGTGGGTGAGTCAAATTTTAATACCGACGCCTATCTTGCTGGCCAGTATGAAGGATTAGTGCGTAAAAATCTTCCCAGTTTGGAGCCGGGTACTGAAGAAAGAAGGGTACGGATGACAGATGGTATTCTTCTTCCTAAATACCGCCTCCCAACCGAAGCCGAATGGGAATTTGCAGCAAAAGGGCTGATTGGCAATACCTATGAAGAGCGTATTTATGAAATGAGAATATATCCATGGAATGGTCATGTTTTGCGTAATGCATCACGTACCCATATCGGACGCATGATGGCCAACTTCAGAAGAGGCCGTGGTGATATGATGGGTATTGCAGGCAACCTAAATGATAATGCAGATGTTACTGCTCCGGTAAAATCATACTGGCCCAATGATTACGGATTGTATTGTATGGCAGGTAATGTTAACGAGTGGGTGGCTGATGTATACCGTCCTCTGTCATTCGAAGATGTTGATGAATTTCGCGCTTTCAGAGGCAATGTTTTTATGAAGCCCGAAATGGATGAAGAAGGAAACCTCGCCCAGAAAGATAGTCTTGGCAGAATGAAATATCTGGAGGTTACCGAAGAAGACGCTGCAGGACGCGAAAATTATCAAAAAGCCGATTACAGGAATTTCAATGATGGCGATTTTGAATCAAGTATTTTCTATACCGATGATTCTTATAAGGGTCCCGGCTCTGAGCGTATGTATTCACAAAATTTTGAAAAGAATGATTATAATGCACTGGTGAATGACCACACTAAAGTATATAAAGGTGGATCGTTCCTTGACAGGGCATACTGGCTTAGCCCCGGAACAAGAAGATTTCTCCATGAAGAGAAGGCGCGCGTTGATATCGGATTCCGCTGTGCGATGGACCGTGTTGGTAGTCCCAAAGGATTCTGATCAATACATATTAAACGATTAACCTCATTATCGAAAGGGTAATGAGGTTTTTTTTTGCCATGAATATCTCTGATTTATATAAACTCTTTATTGCTCATCCTGTCATTTGTACGGATACACGTAAACTATCTCCTGGAGCAATCTATTTTGCGCTTAGGGGTGAAAATTTTAATGGGAACCGCTTCGCATCAGATGCGCTGAAAAAGGGTTGTAGTTATGTCATCATAGACGATCCGGCATACAGTGTTAAAAATGACAGCCGGATGATCCTGGTTGAGGAC
>CAZRNJ010000148.1:0-6541 GCA_964601385.1 uncultured Bacteroidales bacterium
TGTCAAAGGAGGAGGCAGCAATGATGTTGCAGGCCATTGAGAATGACGAAAAGCAGCTTCAGCAGGAGATAAGGGAGAAACGGGTAAGCACAAAAGAGTTTAAGGTTTTAAAAGATTGGTAAGAGAATGACTAAATTTGTGTTTATGACACGACTATATTTTATAATAGCAGTATTATTGACAGTATTTATTCGCATACAAGCCGATGAAGTACGGTTTACTGCAAGCGCACCGGCTGCCGTTGAAGTAGGGGAGCAGTTCCGGTTAAGTTTTTCGGTTAATGCCAATCCATCGGGTTTTCAGCAGCCGGGTTTTAGTAGTTTTGCTGTGGTGTCGGGCCCAATGTCTTCGAGCAGTAGTAGTGTACAGATTATTAACGGTTCGGTTTCACAATCGGTTGATTATAGTTATACCTATATTTTGCAGGCCACACAGGAGGGTAAATATACTATTGAACCGGCCAAAGTAACCGTAGGAAAAAAAACATATCTGTCTAATGCTCTTACTATCGAGGTTGTCAAAGCAAGCACTTCCCGTCAATCGCAGCAACAACAGCAACAGCAGCAGCAGGGCGGAACAACACCTGTGCCGGGTGGTGAAAACTTGTTTGTTCGTGTATTGTTGAGTAAGAATACTGCTTATCGTGGCGAGCCGGTGATTGCTACTGTAAAAATATACAGTAAAGTGAATCTCACCGGGATTAATAAAATTGAATATCCTGGATTTGATGGGTTTTATAAAGAGGATATCGAAACGCCACCGTTGAATTCATTAGTCAGAGAAAATGTTGATGGCGAGATTTATGGAACCGGTGTATTGCAAAAATATGTACTGTTTCCGCAACGCGGCGGTAAATTGGTAATCAGTCCTGCAAAGCTTGAATGTGTCGTCCGGCAGGTACTGCAGCGCCAGCCACGAAGTATTTTTGATGATTTTTTTGGTGGTTCATATCAGGATGTAAAAGTTGCCGTGCAAAGTCCTGAAGTGAGCATACAGGTGAAGGACTGGCCTCCTGGAGCGCCGGATGGTTTTAAAGGAGCCGCAGGACATTTTGATCTTGAAGCAAAAGTGGATAAATCTTCTGTTAAAGCCAACGAAGCTGTAACCCTTCGTATCACCGTGATTGGAAATGGGAACCTCAAACTGATTGAAAAGCCGGATATTACTTTTCCTGCTGATTTTGAAGTGTACGATCCTGAAATACGTGTTAATGTTAAGAATTCTGTTGCCGGATCAGCAGGTAGTAAATCGTTTGAATATCTTATTATCCCGAGACATGAAGGTAAGTTTACCATCCCTGAAGTTGAAATGGCTTATTTTGATATTGCATCGAAACAATATAAGGTTTTAAAATCTCAACCATTTAATCTTACCGTTGAAAAAGGGGCAGAGGGAGATGCTGCTGCACCCTTGCCAGCTGGAGTGTCTAAAGAAGACCTCAAATATATTGGTAAGGATATCCGGTTTATTAAAACAGGAATCAGAAAATTATATAAACCACGCCAACCAATCTTTTCTTCACGTTCCTATTTGATTGGATATCTTTCGTTATTTGTTCTTTTTATTCTGTTTGTTTTGTATAAGCGTAATCAGATCAAAGAAAATGCAGATATTGCTTTATCACGCAACAAACGCGCTAACCGCAAAGCATTGAATCGTCTCCGGACCGCTTCGGCCCGATTGAAAGAAAACAGGAAAGAGCAGTTTTACGAAGAAATTGTTAAGGCAGTATGGGGTTATCTGAGTGATAAATTAATTATTCCTGTTGCTCAGCTTTCTCGCGAAACTACAGGTTATGCGCTCTCGGCTAATGGTGTTGAACATGCTGTGATTGACCGGGTGTTTGAATTACTGGACGAATGTGAGTTTGCCCGCTATGCGCCCGGTGAAGGCGAAGCGCAGCTTGAAAATGTTTATAAGCGTGCAGTAGAATTGATCAGTACACTTGAACAGGTTATAAAAAAAAAGTAAACTGACATGAAAAAGATTTTCATTTATTTTTTTCTGTTGCTCGTTTCTTTATATGGAAGGGCAAATCCTGCGGATACATTGATGAAGACAGCCAATGATTATTATCAGAAGGGCGATTTTGCCAAAGCAGGTGAGATTTATAAGGATTTGGCAGATAGTGGATGGCAATCAGTTGAATTGTTTTTTAATTTAGGTAATACTTATTATAAACAACGTAAATATGATCTCGCTATTCTGTTTTATGAACGCGCACGCATCCTATCTCCGAATGACGAAGATATTAATTATAATCTCGATATGGCAAACCGCTATGTATTGGATAAAATTGAAATATTACCGCAATTTTTTATTCGTCGCTGGATCTCAGATATTACCGGAGTGCTTACAGCTGATACCTGGGCTTTGGTTGCTTTGGTTTTATTTGTATTTTTGCTTGCTGCGCTCCTGTTCTATTTGTTCAGCAATACTGCTGCCATGCGTAAAACCGGATTTTCGGTTTCTTTAGTTCTTGTCTTTTTATGGCTTTTTGCATTTTACTTTGCCCGGGTAAAATATCACGAAGGAATAAGCCGGAATTATGCCATTATTACCTCTCCTTCAGTCACTGCAAGGAGTACGCCGGATGACAGCGGAACAGAACTTTTTGTTGTACATGAAGGGTTAAAAGTGTTTATTACCGACAGCATTGGTGAGTGGACCGAAGTTCGTTTGCCCGATGGGAATAAAGGTTGGATGCGCTACACTGATCTTGCAAAAATCTGATTTTTTTAAGAGAGCCGGAGGGAAGTGTTTGATGTGTATTGTGGTTTTAAGGAGAGGTTTTGCCTCCCTCCGGAATTACTCTGTTACCCATTACAAATGTAGTATAGTTCCAATCATTTTTTTACATCCGACGGTGATTTAAATCACCTTTAATAATATTTTTATCTATGAATACGGCTAAATGAAAAACCAGAAATGCGGGCATATGAGATTACTATATGTTCTTTATTATGACTTCTTTGTACGCCTTGATGTTTAGATTCTTTTTTAAAGATCATTTATTCATATACCTTGTAGTAGGTATCATGTTCCGATTGGAAAAATATAATGTATACAAAGCAGGTTAATAGCGTAAATTAAAATCGATTTCGCTTACTACCGATTGGACATATGTAATAGCTCACTGTAAATGTGCTAAATTATAATTTCAAATGGTATAAGCCAATGATAGAACACCCTTGAAAAATGTAATCCCCCTTGCCCCCCTTTTTCAAAGGGGGGATGGCTTGAAATTAGCCAAACTCCAATCTCCTTTTTCAAAGGGGGACATGCTTGAAATTTGCTAAACTCCAATCTCTTTTTTTAAAAGTGGATGATTTGAAATTTACCAAACTTCAAACCTCCTTTGAAAAAAGGGGGATGAATTAAAATTTGCTAAGCTTCAATCCTACTTTGAAAAATGTAATCCCCTGCCTCCCCCTTTGAAAAAGGGGGGCAGGGGGGATTCCCACGGCCTCAAAAAACTATCTCTTATTTACCTGGTCAGCAAACAACGTGATTCAGAGTTATAATTTATAACCTATGCATCCATGTAATGCCGATATAACCTGGCTTCATTCATACTGGACTATTATTTTTATATAACAGTATTAAGAAGTTACTTTTGCAATATAACAACAACTTTAACAATACGCACGAAACTTTCGTAATATCAGTACTCCCGGAGAAATCAATCTCTGGTCACGTGTATTGAATCCAAAAAATATGATGGGATATTCCTTTTTGAGGTAGTACCCTGTGGACAACTACATAATGGATTTTGTATGCAGAAAATTAAAACTGGTTATTGAAATTGATGGTAAATACCATACTATCTGTAGTGAGCGTGATTTGGCCAAATACAATTATTTCTGTAACAGAGATTATTCTGTGCTTCGTTTTACAGAAGCAGATGTCAAATATGGGATTGATGAACTAATTGTAATAATTCAAATCTGGATAATAAAAAATGATAATATTGATCCTGATGACGAAAGATTTGATTTGAGTTAAACAGTTTAAATCCCCGGCTTAAAAAAACCATCTCCCATTTACCCTGTCAATCGCTCTGGGATTGTTCAAGTTTTCAAGAAACAAGATGATTTTTTACCAGTAAAATCGTTTTTTCGGAAATGCATTTTAATTTTGGTTAAGACAACGTTCTTTTATTGTTGATTGATTTAAAAGTTACTGAAAATCAATATGTTATTTTTTAAAATATTAACATCTTATAAACCGTTATACGGATGAGTGATATTATTGTTATTTTAGCAATAGATAGTTTGAGAGAGTTATGAATGAAGAACGTGAATATCTGTACGAAGAAACTCCCGAAGCAGTAGTTCGCAGATACGAAGATATGATCCGGCGTAATCAGCCGTGTTATTTTGATGTGCATGAATATGAGGATATCATAGATTTCTACCTTGAGAACAATCAGGTTGATAATGCAGGTAAGGCAATTCAGGCAGCATTTGCGCAGCATCCCGAGTCAACATCAATACAACTGAGGAAAGCCCAGGTACTGATTGATGAGGGAAAGCCGTTTCAGGCGTTAAAGTTGCTGCATACGATTGAACAATATGAGCCTGAAAATGAAGATATATATCTGGTAAAGGCATTTGCGTCTATTCAATTGGGGAATATCAAAGAGGCAGTGCGGCAATACGATATTGCTATTGGCCTTTGTGAAGACGACAAAATTGATTTGCTGCATAATATCGGTATCACCTTCCTTAATTCGATGCATTTCAAACTAGCTATTAAATATCTGAAAATGGCGCATGAGATGCAACCCGATGATCATACCATCATTTTTGATCTGGCATTTGCTTATGAACGTAATAATGACTTTAAAAAGAGCATCGTCTTTTTTAATAAATATCTTGATTATAATGCCTATTCCGAACTGGTATGGTATAAGCTTGGAATGGTATATCATAAGATGGAAAATTTCGACAAAGCAGTCGAATCGTTCAATTATGCCTTGGCCATTGATGATACTTATGCCTTGGTTTATCTTAGCAAAGGAAATTCATTAATGGAGCAGGGTAAATATACTGAAGCTATAGCTGCCTATAATGATTTTCTTGAACTGGAGCATGACTATATTATTGCGTACTGTAGTATCGGCTATTGTTACGAGCAGTTAGGCCAGCCCGAGGAGGCGCTTGATTATTATAAACAGGCGATCGAAATTGATGATGAATTGCCTGAACCATGGTACTCTATCGGGATTCTGAAAATTGAGCAGGGTAAATTTAATGAGAGTTTGTTTTATCTTAATAAAGCTGTTGAACTCGACGACCAGAATGATGAATATTGGGCGACCATTGCTGAAGTCAGCGTTAATATAGGATCATTAAATAATGGCTTATACGCTTACCTTAAAGCAATTGAAACCGATCCGTTTAATTTTCATTATTGGGTGAATTGCGCGCAGCTATACATTGATATGAATTATCCTGACCGCGCCGTTAAATTACTCGAAGGTGCTATTGAATATCATTCGGATATAATTGATATATATTATTATCTGGCCGCCGCATCTTTTTTTAATGGAAACATGGATGAATCGCTCAGGTATATGGAAAAAGCGCTAAAAGAAAATTATAATGCCCATTATCTTTTTTTAATGAAATTTCCTGAATTGGAATCATCTCCTGCAATCAGCAAACTGATAAAAAAGTATAAATAAGTATTTATCATGTTAAATTATACACTTCCTTTTTTACCCGAGCGTACGGAAAAACCCCGCAATACAGGTCTTACAATGGTTATGGATAAGGGGCTAAGTGTTCGACAGGCCGAAGATCTGGTTTCGATGTGCGATGATTATATTGATTTTGTTAAACTGGGATTTGGCACATCGCTTGTTTCGCCTCATTTGAAAGAGAAAATAAAAGTTTATAAGAAAGCAGGCATTAAACCCTATTTCGGCGGAACATTGTTTGAGGCCTTTATTGTTCGTGGGTTGTTTGATGAATTCAGGGAATATGTTGATGAATATAATGTTGATACGGTAGAGGTATCAGATGGTTCAATGACTTTGTTACATGACCAGAAACTTGAATATATCCGTAAACTGGCTGCCGATTATACAGTGTTTTCTGAAGTTGGCAGTAAACAGGCCGGCGTTGTAATTCCGGTAGAGCGCTGGGTTAAAATGATGGAGGATGAACTGCGTTCGGGAGTATATAAAGTGATTACCGAGGCCCGCGAAGCCGGTAATACCGGCATTTTTAACAGTGATGGATCAGCCAATACCGAGCTGATTGATGATATTATGCAACATGTCAATAATGATTTTGTGTTATGGGAGGCGCCTCAAAAAAGTCAGCAGGTTTGGTTTATTAAACTCCTCGGCGCTAATGTTAATCTTGGGAATATTAGTCCTGACGATGTAATACCGCTTGAAACATTGCGGACGGGTTTGCGTGGTGATACCTTTTTGCATTTTTTGCCGGCTGATTTGAAATAGCTTTGTTTATGCGGCTCTTCGGTCTGATTGGCTATCCTTTGTCTCATTCTTTTTCGCAAAAATATTTTA
>CAZRNJ010000149.1:0-6541 GCA_964601385.1 uncultured Bacteroidales bacterium
AGCTAAAAAAAACACGGCAAAAAGCAAACTACAGCAACTCCGATAATTTATGAATAATATCACGGGCAACTTCTTCCTTACTTTTTAACTCAAATTTATCAATATTATTATATTTATCAAGAATCGTAATTTTGTTTGTATCGGTATTAAATCCCGCTCCTTTGTCTCTCAACGAGTTAAGTACAATAAAGTCAAATTTTTTCTTTTTCAGCTTCATGCGTGCATTAGCCAGTTCATTATCTGTTTCGAGGGCAAATCCGCCAATCACCTGGTTCTTTCGCTTTTGTTTAGCCAATTGTAAAGCGATGTCGGCAGTGGGCTTAAGCATGACATGAAGTGGTGTCTTTTTGCTTTTAATCTTCCGTGCCGCCTTTTCTGCCGGTGTAAAATCAGCTACTGCGGCTGCAAGGATAGCCGCATGACACTGCTCAAAATACTGCAGGCAACTGGTTAACATCTCCTGTGCTGTTCCAACATTAACACGTATGATATTGGGATGTATGGTTTCAAGATGAACGGGCCCTGTAATCAAGATCACTCTGGCATCTTCGGCCGCTAACGCACCGGCAATGGCAAAGCCCATTTTACCGGACGAATGATTAGTGATATAGCGCACAGGATCAATGGGCTCAACGGTTGGGCCTGCAGTAACCAAAACCGTTTTACCGCTGAAAATGCCGATTGGAGCTACTTTTTTTTTTTACTGAGCAGATCAATTATTTTTTTTAGAATAAACTCAGGTTCTTCCATGCGGCCTTTACCGTGGATACCGCTGGCCAGGACACCGGTTCGCGGCTCAATAAAATAAACACCCTCACTACGCAGTGTTTTAATATTCCGCTGGGTTACCGGATGTAAAAACATATTTCTATCCATAGCCGGAGCAACAACTACCGGACAAGAGCATGAAAGGAAAGTAGCCAGAAGCAGATTGTTGGCAAATCCGCCGGCCATACCGGCTATAGTATTAGCTGTTGCCGGAGCAATAAGCAGTAAATCCGCTGTTCCGGCCAAATCAACATGACTGTTCCACATTCCGGTTTCACGATTAAAAAAATCAGTCAGCACAGGACGCTCTGACAACGTAGCCATGGTAGTTGCCGTAATAAACTCATGAGCATCCGGCGTCATGAGAACAATAACATCGGCGTTTTGCTTTTTCAGCAGCCGCACCAGAATAGCCGCCTTATACGCAGCAATGCTCCCGGTTATACCTAAAACAATGCGCTTGTTTTTCAACATTTATTTTACTGCCGGCTTAACTTTATTTGGATTACGATAATAAACCTGTCCATCAATAAACTCCTGCATCGCTATAAGTGTGGGCTTAGGCAGACGCTCATAATATTTAGATATCTCTATCTGCTCACGGTTTTCAAAAACCTCTTCAAAATTATCGGCATAGAACGAAAATTCTTCCAGTTTACGGTCAAGCTCTTCTTTAATCTCTTTAGCAATCTGGTTCGACCGCTTCGCAACAATTGCAACAGTTTCATAAATATTACCTGTGTCCTTGTCAAGATCATCCATGTTTCGCGTTACCGTGGATAATGCAGCCCGTGTTTTCTTATAATCCATCATATTCGTTTTGTTTATCGTTTGTTTAAGTATATCTGTGTTCTGGAATAAATATCCTTCGCCTCAGATGAATATTTGCTTCGAGGATATTCATCAATAAAAGAATAATAAGCATCTATTGTGGCCTGATAACGGTCGTTGCGTTTAGCCAAAACACTGTTTTCGGCCAACAGATAAGACGACTTAAGAATAAGAAACAGGATATCCTCACGGTACCGGGTTTCAGGATATTTGTTTAAGCTGTTATTGAGTGCAATCAATGATGCCTTATATTGTTCAAGATCAAAATAAAGTTTAGCGTTCTTCCATGATTTCTCTACCAGCTTATCGCGTAATTCAATCATAAATTTTTTCACTTCTTCGTCTCTGTTGTTCCCTTCATACTTGCGCAGATAAATCTCGAACGCCTCAATTGCTTTATAAGTATTTGTCTGGTCAAGAGACGGAACAGGAGATGATATATAGTAACAATAACCATTCATGTATTCTGATTCTTCGGCAAACGGACTGTTGGGATAAAGATTGGTAAGTGTTTTAAAATAATATGCAGCCAGCAGATAATCGCCTTGCCGGTAGGTACACATCGCCTGATAATAGCTGATAGTATCTATTTTATCTGTAGCTCTGTAATAAGGAGCAATATTCTCAAATAAATTACCTGCCTTCACATAATCTTCTTTATCGAAATAATAATAAAGCGCTTTCCTGTACTTCAATTCAAAATCGTCACTCTTCAGCAGCTTGTCGTATTTTGAACAACTACTGAATATAAACAGTATGGTTAAAATGCAGATTACAAGATATTTCATTGTCCCGAAAATGACGTGCAAAATTAATCTATTCCTCCTAAATAAACGGAATGTTTTGCATTTTTTTTAACATTAAATCTTTTTTTCGTAATTTTGAACCGTCAATTAATCAATAAATATTTAACAATCAAATATATAACAAAGTGGACATATTCGATAAAATGCAACATCAGGGTCCGTTAGGACAATATTCTGACATCGGACACGGTTACTATTTTTTTCCTAAGCTCGAAGGTGAGATATCACCTCACATGAATTTCATGGGCAAACCAGTATTGAACTGGAGTTTGAATAATTATCTGGGATTGGCCAATCATCCCGAGGTGCGAAAAGCCGATGCAGAGGCAGCGGCAAAATACGGCATGGCTGCCCCTATGGGAGCCCGCATGATGTCGGGACAAACCAAATATCACGAAGAACTGGAAAACCGGCTGGCATCTTTTGTTAAAAAAGAAGCGGCGTATCTGCTGAATTATGGCTATCAGGGAATGGTGTCTATTATTGACTGCCTGGTAGGGCGAAATGATGCAATCGTATACGACTCCGAGTCACATGCCTGCATTCTTGATGGTTTGCGTTTGGTTTTTTCAAAACGGTTTGTTTTTCCGCATAATGATATTGAAAACCTGAAGAAACAACTCGAAAGAGCCACCAGGCTGGTAGAGAAAACCGGTGGCGGTATCCTTGTAATCACCGAGGGTGTGTTTGGCATGGCCGGTGATTTAGGTAAGCTTGACGAGATTGTGGCTTTAAAGAAACAATATAAGTTCCGATTGTTGGTTGACGACGCTCACGGCTTTGGTACAATGGGCAAAACCGGTGCCGGTGTAGGTGAATATTTTGGTGTACAGGACGAAATTGATGTGTACTTCAGCACCTTTGCCAAGGCCATGGCCGGTATTGGCGGATTTGTTGCCAGCCGCAAAGATGTAATCTGGTATCTGATGTATAACATGCGTTCACAAATCTATGCCAAATCACTACCTATGCCTATGGTCATCGGCGCGCTTAAACGGCTGGAAATGTTACAAACAGATCCCTCTCACAAAGAAAAACTATGGACTATTGTACGGGCATTGCAGGATGGTTTACGTAATAAGGGCTTTAATCTGGGCAATACCCTGTCGCCGGTCACACCTGTCTTTCTTCAGGGGGGCGTTGCTGAAGCAACACAGCTTACTTATGATATGCGTGAAAATTATGGCATCTTCTGTTCCATTGTTGTATACCCCGTAGTGCCAAAAGATGTAATTATGCTTCGCATCATTCCTACTGCCGCACATACACTCGATGATGTAAAACGCACCATTGAAGCGTTTGCCGAAGTGAAGAATAAACTCGATAACGGCACCTATCAAAAAAGTGGCATTGCAGCAATGAACCTGAGATAATAAACTATTACCTCTTTAACTTTAAATATTGTGATATGCAACGATTAAAAAAAACAAATACAACCACAACTATTTTCCGGCAGTGGAGTAATCGGAAATATGCTGTTTTCAACAGTATCAAAAAGTTAATCTGCATTGGCGTACTCAGTGTGAGCTATACAATTATCATGGCGCAAACCAACGCCGGAAAGAAAGAAGACAGTATACATATCAGCCGGGTATATCAACTTGACGAAGTGCTTATAGAGCCAGGTCAGGCCATGATTCTCCCGGCGCAGAGCCAACTGATTGCTATAGTCACATCGGATGAATTAAAATCTCTACCCGCCGCTACTCTTCAGGATATACTCAACTATTCATTAATTGATATCCGCGAACGAAGCCCCTACGGACAAGCTGATATCAGCATACGTGGCGGAACATTCGATCAGGTCATTGTGTTGCTCAATGGCATCAATTTTACCGATCCGCAAACAGGACATTACAACCTTAACCTTCCCGTTGATGCCGAAGTAATCAACCGGATAGAAATACTCAAACCATCAGGTGCCGGCTTACATTCTGCGGGTGCTTTTACCGGAATTATCAATATTATCACTACAGAAGCAAAGAACGACAGCATACTGCAAATTAATACTGCAGCAGGTGACTATGGTTTATATAAAGCAGGAGGCCGGCTTGGCATCAGCAGAAAGAATTTTTCCGGCATAGTGTCCGGATCAAAATCAGGACATAATGGTTTCCGGCATAATACTGCCGTAGAGAACAGCCAGGCATTCTTCAGCAGCAGCTATTCAACCGGTAACAGCTTAATACAAATGCAGCTTGGTTACTTAAAAAAACAATTAGGCGCTAATTCGTTTTATTCTGCCCGTTACCCTGACCAGTATGATGATAACAACTCTGCAATTTTCAGTTTACAAGGCACAACAGGGCATACACTAAAAATAAGACCAGCCATTTACCTGCGACGACATCATGATCATTACATTTTAATTCGGAATAATCCGGGAGCATATCAGAACTACCACCGGTCGGATGTAGCCGGCGGATCATTAATGGCTGTTTACAGCTATGAAAGATACAGTGCTGCCGGCGGAGTCGAACAAAAATATGAAGGCATTATCAGCAATAACCTCGGGGACCAGACAGAAACACCCATTCCGGTTAAAGGCACCGACTCACTGTACCACCGGAGTTACAACCGTAACACTACAACATTCCATCTTAATCAGGAATTAAAATACAGGTACATACATCTGGATCTGTGCATGAATATGGTTAATTTCTCACAAGAAAATAAATACCGCTATTATCCTGTGTTTGATATAACATTCCCTCTGAACACAGTATTTAATCTTTCCGTCGGATGGCGAAAAGCATACCGCCAGCCAACCTTTACCGATCTGTTTTACATTGGCCGCATAAACACCGGTAATCCATCGCTTACCCAGGAACAATCAACCACCAGCGAACTATCTATCTTTGGAAAAATAAAAAATGCCGGATACCACTCATCGGTTTACCATCGTAAAGGTGAGAATATCATTGACTGGTACTGGAATAATAACATAAACAAATGGATGGCCACCAATATTGCAAATATTCGTTCACATGGTGTTGAGGCGCAAATCAAATACTTCGCACAACAAAAATCATCAACCGTGGCATTAAATCAAATCTCCATTCAATACGCGTATCTCATGCAAAAAATTGATGTAAACTATCAATCATTATACGTACTTGACTACCTTACACATAAAATCACAACTGCTTTCGAAGCACGAATAATCAAACATGCCGGTGCAAGCGCTGCAATTATTTATGCAGACCGCAACGGGACATATCTTAAGTATAATCAAACAACAAAAACTCAAGATGAGCAATCATATCCCAAAATAATAACAGTCAACACCCGTATCTTTTATGTTTGCAACCATATAACCCTCTACCTCGAAGCACAAAACCTGACAGATATAAACTATTTTGATATCGGAAATCTACCTCAACCAGGGCGGTGGGTTTCAGGCGGGATAATCTATAAAAGAGGGAAGAATCCTTAAGCCGGCAAATTTTTCTCAATTAAAGCCAGCACTCCTATTAAAATCAGAAACAGGCCAATAGCAATATTCAGTTTCAGGATAATCTCAGGTTTAAGCACTTTATTAATACGCACGGCATAATGAATCTTCAATATTGAGGTAATAAAAAATGAAACCAGACAGGAACCAAAATACAGTCCCAGATCAATCTTGTTCATATTAAATTTGGAATATGCCAGCACCAGCGCTCCCACCCAGAAAAGGATAA
Source organism: uncultured Bacteroidales bacterium (assembly GCA_964601385.1). GTDB lineage: Bacteria > Bacteroidota > Bacteroidia > Bacteroidales > JBBRXJ01 > CAZRNJ01. The sequence goes on from CAZRNJ010000149.1 coordinate 6,089, forward strand.
CCGAAGGATTAAAGGTATTAATAATGAAGCCATGCAAAAACAATTTTATATCATTTATATCCTTCTCTGTATCCGGTTCTTTCCTGAATGCATTTATTATCTCAGCCACGCCAAAACCGATAAACATACAACCTGCAATTATTTTAAACAAGGCACTTTCAATAAAGCGTTCAATTATTTCGGCCGTCAAGAAATAAGCCAGTAAGATACAAAGAATATCGCTGACAGTCATGCCAAGATTCATCACAAAACCGGCACGAAAACCTTTTCGTATACTGACATTAATCAGAGCAAAAAACGATGTACCGATGAGTACCGTTAACAATAAACCGAGTAAAAATCCTTCAAATAAGGCGTAAATCATACTTTTTTCAGATTACTGCTTAAATAAGATTCCCACTCATCGTAATGTTTTCCCTTAAGTACACGTGGGAACTTATTTTGACCACCCTC